>DATHQA010000001.1:0-8200 GCA_035483375.1 Rhizomicrobium sp.
GAGCTTTTCGAAGATCAGTCCGCTGAGCGGCCTCAAGCGCATGTTCGGGATGGAGGGTATCTCCAACCTCGTGAAGGGGATGCTGAAGATCGCCATTGTCGGCGGCGTCACCTGGATGGTGATGTGGCCGGAACGCGGGCGTCTCGAAGGCACGCTGGGCCTTTCGCCCGGCGGGCTGGCGGGTTTCATGAGCCATATGCTCATGAAGGTGCTTATCGCAGCGCTTTCCGTGCTCGCGGTGCTGGCGGGCCTCGATTACATGCTCCAGCGTTTCCGCTTCATCCAGCGCAACCGCATGAGCAAGCACGAGATCAAGGAAGAGTTCCGCCAGACCGAAGGCGATCCCATGATTCGCCAGCGCCTGAAACAGATGCGCCTGGAGCGCAGCAAGAAGCGCATGATGGCTTCCGTGCCCAAAGCGACCGTCGTTATTACAAACCCCACACACTTCGCCGTCGCGTTACAATACGAATCAGGCAAAATGCCTGCACCGATCTGCGTGGCCAAGGGCATGGATGCTCTGGCGCTGCGCATACGCAAGGTGGCTGAAGACAATGACGTGCCTATCGTCGAGAATCCGCCTCTCGCCCGTGCATTGTTTGCGGCGGTCGAACTCGACGAAGCCGTACCGGCAGAGCATTACAAGGCCGTGGCGCAAGTCATCGGCTATGTCATGCGGCTTACCGGCAAGCTGCGTACACACTAGGGAATGCGCGAAATGAGTGCGCCGCCTCTTATCCGCGCTTACGGCCTGCCCTCTGGCGGATGGCGCTGGGCGGCGCTGGGCTTTGTGATGATCGCACTGGCGAGTGGCGGCTTGGCTGTCGGCGCGCCCAATCTCGCGCGTTGGGCGGGGCTGGCGCTTCTTGCAGGCATCGGTGCGGTGTCGAGCGTGTTTCTCTATGCGATCTGGCCGCGCGTAAATTTCCGCGCCGTGGAGACCAAGCGCGTCGCCGACGCCGCCTCGCG
Organism: Rhizomicrobium sp.; assembly: GCA_035483375.1. Lineage (GTDB taxonomy): Bacteria > Pseudomonadota > Alphaproteobacteria > Micropepsales > Micropepsaceae > Rhizomicrobium. Next base: position 970 of record DATHQA010000001.1, read on the forward strand.
CGCAAGCGTTGCCTGGGCGATCACGGGCCCGGATGGCGCAGTGCTCGATTGCAACGATCTCTATCGCAAGCTCACGGGCATCGGCGAAGGCGAAGTGCCGCCGCCGCCGGAACTGGCGCTGGCAGGCGAGCCGCAGGGGGCTGTGCTTTATCGCCTTGCCCGCAGCGCCGCCGAAGGCCAGGTGCGCGAGGAGATCGTGCAGCTTGGGCCTTCGCTTGAGCTGGCCGCCTCCGTGAAGCCGCTGCCGGGCAATCAGGCGGCATGGTGGTTCACGCCGCGCATCGGCACCACGCAAGCTGTCGCGGCCGCCCCTGCCCCGGCGCAGCCTGCCGCGATCACTGCCCTGCCCGCTTTGTTCAAGGATGCGCCGGTGGGTGTCGCGCTTGCCGACGGCACGGGCCGCATCACGGAAGCCAATGGCAGTTTTGCGGAATTCTTCGGTCATACCGGCACGCTTGCGACACGCGCGGTCGGCGAGCTTGTCGATGCCGCCGACAAACAGAACGTCATCGAGCTGCTCGCCAAGGCCGCCCATGCGAGCAGCGGGCCGATCGAACTGCGCTCCTTCGGCGAGAACGAACGCATGGCGGAGCTTTATGCGAGCCCCGCGGGTGGCGAAGGCGCACGCGTCATCCTCTATCTCGTCGATGTGTCCGAGCAGAAGGCGCTCGAAACCAAATTCGCGCAATCGCAGAAGATGCAGGCCGTGGGCCAGTTGGCGGGCGGCGTGGCGCATGACTTCAACAATTTGCTCACGGTCATCATAGGAAATTCCGAATTCCTGCTCATGCGCCATCAGGCGGGCGACCCCTCGTTCAAGGAGATCAACGAGATCCAGCAGAATGCGCTGCGCGCCGCCACGCTTGTGGGTCAGCTCCTTGCCTTCTCGCGCAAGCAGACGCTGCAGCCGCGCGTGCTGGCGCTGGGCGACGTGGTGAGCGAACTCGGCATCATGCTGCGCCGTCTGTTGCGCGAAGGCGTGGACCTCAAGCTCGAACATGCCAGCGATCTGTGGACCGTGCATGCCGACGAGGCGCAGATTTCCAACGCCATCATCAATCTCGTCGTCAATGCGCGCGACGCCATGCCCAAGGGCGGTACGGTGACGATCCGCACGGCCAACGAAATCGTGCAGCAAGCCTCGGCCCTTGGCACCGCGATCATGCCGCCCGGCGATTATGTGCGCGTCGAAGTGGCCGATAGCGGCATCGGCATCCCGAAAGAACATATCGGCAAGATCTTCGATCCGTTTTTCACGACAAAAGCCGTAGGCCAGGGCACGGGACTTGGGCTTGCGACCGTTTACGGCATCGTCAAGCAGACAGGCGGCTTCATCACGGTGGACAGCGAAGTGGGCCGCGGCACCTCGTTCCGCATCTACCTGCCGCGTTATCGCGCCGAGGAGCACCCTGCGCCCGCGCCGGAGCCCGAGCGCGCATCTCCCCGCGATGTAACGGGCCAGGACACGATCCTGCTCGTCGAAGACGAAGAGGCCGTGCGCAGTTTCGCGGCGCGCGCGCTGCGCTTGCGCGGCTACAATGTGCTCGAAGCGGCCGGTGGCGAAGAGGCGCTTGAGATCGTACGCAATCACAAGCCCACGATCCATCTGCTCATTACCGATGTCGTGATGCCGAACATGGACGGCCCGACGCTCGTGCGCGCCGTGCGCCGTCTGCGCCCCGATATGCAGATCGTGTTCATGTCCGGCTATGCCGAGGAAGCCTTCCGCCGCAATGACGAGAAGGCGGAGGATCTGCACTTCCTGCCCAAGCCGTTCGGCCTCAAGCAACTTGCCGCGAAGGTGAAAGAAGTCCTCTCCGGCGCGCCCCCGCCTGCGGCGAGGGTGGGATAGCCACCATTGTCATCCCCGGCTGAGCAAAGCGAAGCTTTGCGAAGGGAAGGGGACCCAGGTGTCAAGCATCGAATAGTGTCTAACACCTGGGTCCCCTTCCCTCGCGCTCGCGTGAACGCTCGCACTCGCCGGAGATGACAGGCTTGACTCACTCATAACCATACAGTTATGAATTACCCATGCACACCGCCCCCGACCTCCTGTTCAAAGCCCTTGGCGACCCCACGCGCCGCGCGATTTTCGAGCGCCTTGCGGGGCGCGGCGAGCAAACCGTCTGGATGCTGACCGAGCAATTCGACGTCTCCCAGCCCGCGATCTCCAAACATCTGAGCCAACTCAAACTCGCAGGCCTTGTGCGCGACCGTCGCGAGGGCCGCGAGACGCATTACAGCGCCGAGCCCAAAGCGCTCGCGCCCATCGTCGATTGGCTTGGCTATTACGGCGCGTTCTGGCGCAAAAAATTCGACAGCCTTGAAGACCTACTCCAAAGGATGGACCAATGAGCAATGCCGCAACCGAAACGCTCTCCGTCGTCATCGAACGCGAGATGCCGCATCCGCCGGAAAAGATCTGGCGCGCGCTCACGCAACCGCATCTCATCGAGGAATGGCTCATGAAGAACGATTTCAAGCCTGTCGTGGACCAGCGCTTCACGCTTCGCGGCGATTGGGGCAGTGTCGATTGCCGGGTTGTGACGGTCGAGCCGAACAAGATGCTGTCTTACACATGGGGTGCGATGGGCCTCGAAAGCATCGTCACCTGGACGCTCACGCCGACAGGCACGGGCACGCATCTGCGCATGGAACAATCAGGCTTCCGGCCGGATCAGCAACAGGCCTATCATGGCGCGAAATTCGGATGGCAGAAATTCTTCGCGAGCATGGAGCAAGTTCTGGCGCGGGAATAAGGAGACGACATGCAGAAAAGCGCATCGCCTAGCAGCAAATCTCCGTCTCAACATATCGACGCGAGAATCGCGGAGCTTGGCGATTGGCGCGGCGAAATGCTTGCGCGTGTGCGTAGCCTCATCAAGCAAGCCGATCCCGAAGTGATCGAGGAATGGAAATGGCGCGGCGTTCCGGTGTGGGAGCATGACGGAATCATCTGCACCGGCGAGACGTACAAAGCCGTCGTGAAACTGACTTTCGCGAAGGGCGCGTCGCTCGCCGACCCTTCACGCCTTTTCAATTCGAGCCTTGAAGGCAATATGCGCCGCGCAATCGATATCCACGAAGGCGACAAGCTCGATGAGCGCGCACTGAAGGTTCTTATCCGCGCTGCGGTCGATCTCAATGGAAGCAAATCAAAGAAGAAAGCGCCCGCTCCCGCAAAAGCGCGTAAGAGCAAGACGACGCGATAGCTGTAAGGCGTCAGTTGACATGCGCATGGAAACGCCTTACAGTTCGTTTCCGTGATCCGATCGTTCCGCAGCAAAGCTCTCAAACGCTTCGCCGAAACCGGCGACACCTCGAAGCTGAGCGTCAAGAATGAGGGACGCGTCCGGCGCATCCTGCTTCGCCTCGATCAGGTGGAGGCGCCGGAAGAAATGAATGCCGAAGGTTTGCGGTTTCATCCGCTCAAAGGTCAGTCCAAGGGCCGCTATGCGGTTTGGGCAAGCGGCAATTACCGCATCACTTTCGGCTGGAGCGGCAAAGACGCGATCGATGTCGATCTGGAGGATTATCACTGATGCCGAGAAACCCATTGCTGAAAGGCCTGCCGCCCATGCATCCGGGCGAGCATCTGCGCGAGGACATTCTACCTGCGCTCGGCAAATCGAAAGCGGAAATCGCGCGCCTGCTCGGCGTCTCGCGCCAAACGCTCTACGATGTGCTGAACGAAAAACAGCCGATCACGGCCAATCTCGCGCTACGCATCGGCAAGCTGGTTGGCGGCGGCGCAGAAATCTGGCTGCGCTTGCAACAGGCTTACGATCTCGAAATTGCTGAACGGGCGCTCGCGAAGACGCTCAAATCGATCCCGACGCTTCATGCGGCGGAGTGAATTGTATCTATTGGTAAAATTTGAAAAATAGTCGGCCGCGCTATTCAATGAAAGACGAATAGGTGCTTCGTAATATCCGCCTCGCCTACCTTCGCATTCTCAAATTTATTTTGATTTTGTGGTGCTGCCAATTTTTTGTCTTTTGGTTTTATTTGCTTTTGGCATCTGCCGGAGCCGCCCAAGCTCCTGCCCCTCAACCAGAACTCGGACGTACGTTCTTCGTACATGCGTGTGGGCGGGGACCGTGCGTAGATGGATATGTGAAACCTTGGATTGGTAAGGGCTACAACTTCATGTCGTTTTGGGAATTCCGTGGCCTCGCAGCAGTATTTGCAGCTCTGTTAATAGGTGCAGCTTTACGCAAATTGGCCCCATCGATTCTGACAGCCAGGAAAATTTGAAACGATAAAAGAACGGAATCGAAATCTCTTTTCTTATTCAAATAGATAACGCCCCCTTGCAAATCGGAACAAAACATGCACATTAAGCTTCATTGCGGCCCGAGAGGGGCTATGGAATAAGGAGACGGACGGTCATGGCACAGGCAAGCTTAAGGGTCGTGGAGAAGGATCGCGTGGGGGGAAAAACGGAAAATGGCGAGCGCAAACGGGCGCTTGAGGCAGCCCTGAGCCAGATCGACCGCGCCTTCGGCAAGGGCTCGGTGATGAAGCTGGGCAGCCGTCCCGAGAACGAGATCGACACCGTACCTACTGGCTCCCTGAGCCTCGATATCGCGCTTGGCGTGGGCGGGCTGCCGCGCGGCCGCGTCATCGAGATTTACGGGCCGGAATCCTCCGGCAAGACGACGCTGGCGCTGCATGCGGTGGCGGAGGTGCAGAAGAAAGGCGGCATCGCGGCCTATGTGGATGCTGAACATGCGCTCGACCCCGGCTATGCGCGCAAGCTCGGCGTCGATATCGACGAGATGCTCATCTCTCAGCCCGATACGGGCGAGCAGGCGCTCGAAATCACCGATACGCTCGTGCGCTCCGGCGGCGTGGACATCGTCGTCATCGATTCGGTGGCGGCGCTGACGCCCAAGGCCGAACTCGAAGGCGAGATGGGCGACCAATTGCCGGGCTTGCAGGCGCGCCTCATGAGTCAGGCGCTGCGCAAGCTCACCGGCTCGATCTCCAAATCCAACACGATCGTCATCTTCATCAACCAGATTCGCATGAAGATCGGCATCATGTTCGGCAGCCCCGAAACGACGAGCGGCGGCAATGCGCTGAAATTCTATGCCTCCGTCCGCCTCGATATTCGCCGCATCGGCAGCATCAAGGAACGCGACGAGATGGTGGGCAACCAGACGCGCGTGAAAGTGGTCAAGAACAAGGTTGCGCCGCCGTTCCGCGAGGTCGAGTTCGACATCATGTACGGTCTCGGTATTTCCAAGACCGGCGAGCTGCTCGATCTCGGCGTCAAGGCCAATATCATCGAGAAATCGGGATCCTGGTTCTCCTATGACGGCCAGCGCATCGGTCAGGGCCGCGAGAATGCCAAAAGCTTCCTCGCCGAGCACAAGGACATGGCCGAGAAGATCGAAGCGCAGATTCGCCAGAATGCGGGACTTATCGGTCAGGCGCTGTCCCAGGGCAGCGAAGACGCCGTAGCCGAGGAAGACTGAAAATCGTTCTCCCGGCATGGAGAACGACTCCGGCAAGGGGCGTGTGGGGAATACCTCGCACGCCCCTTCGCTTTCGCTGCCGAAGCGCAATCCCGCGAAGTGTCCCGCACGCGTTGCGTGCTGTTTCTTTAATTGGGCGCGACACGTCCGGAGGTTCGCGTCAGATTGCGCGCAAATTGAAGAAACTGGACTCGTCAATTCTACCAAGGCTACAAGCGAGGCATGCATAGTCTGACCGAAATCCGAAGCACATTCCTCGATTTCTTCCGCGACCGCGGCCACATGGTTGTGCCGTCCTCGCCGCTCGTGCCGCGCAACGATCCGACGCTGCTCTTCACCAATGCGGGCATGGTGCAATTCAAGGACGTGTTCACAGGTCAGGAAAAACGCCCCTACACGCGCGCGACCTCCGTGCAGAAATGCGTGCGCGCGGGCGGCAAGCACAACGACCTCGACAATGTCGGCTATACCGCGCGGCATCACACCTTCTTCGAGATGCTCGGCAATTTCTCGTTCGGCGATTACTTCAAGGAGGACGCGATCGCGTTCGCCTGGGAATTCGTCAACAAGACCGTCGGCCTTTCGCGCGACCGGCTTTGGGTGACGGTCTATCCGTCCGATGATCAGGCGCGCGCATTATGGAAAAAGATTTCGGGCTTGCCTGATGAGCGCATCATCGGTCACGAAGACAATCTCTGGGCGATGGGGCCGACAGGTCCGTGCGGCTATTGCGCGGAAATCTTTTACGATCAGGGCGACAAGGTTGCGGGCGGCCCGCCGGGCACTCCAGACGAAGACGGCGACCGCTTTCTCGAATTCTGGAATCTCGTCTTCATGCAATTCGAGCAGATCGACGAGAAGACGCGCGTCGAACTTCCCAAACCCTCCATCGACACGGGCATGGGTCTCGAGCGTATCACTGCGATCCTGCAGGGCGTCACCGACAATTACGATATCGATCTGTTCCGCCACTTGATCGCAGCATCGGTGGAGATGTCCGATGCGCCGAGCGTGGGCGAAGCCAAATTCAGCCATCGCGTCATTGCCGATCATTTACGCTCGACATCGTTCCTCATTGCCGATGGCGTGCTGCCGTCGAATGAAGGCCGCGGTTATGTGCTGCGCCGGATCATGCGCCGCGCGATGCGCCATGCGCATCTCATCGGCAGCAAAGAGCCCCTTATGCATCGCCTCGTGCCGACGCTCGTCGCTGAGATGGGCGGCGCCTATCCGGAACTCAAGCGTGCCGAAGCGCTCATTTCCGAAACATTAAAGCTCGAAGAAACGCGCTTCCGCGATACGCTCGCGCGCGGATTGAAATTGCTTGATGAAGCAACCGGCAATCTCTCGAAAGGCGACACACTCGCAGGCGATGTCGCGTTCAAACTCTACGACACATTCGGCTTCCCGCTCGATCTCACAGAAGATGCGCTGAAAGCGAAAGGCATTGCCGTCGATACGGCTGGTTTCAATGCCGCGATGGCACGCCAGAAAGAAGAAGCGCGCAGGGCGTGGGCGGGTTCCGGCGAAGCGGCGACCGATACGCTGTGGTTTGCGATCCGCGACGAATTGGGCCCGACGGAATTCCTGGGCTACGACACCGAGGAAGCCGAAGGCGCCATCGTCGCCATCGTGAAAGACGGACAGAGGATTGAAAAAGCGCGCGCAGGCGAGACCGTTTTGATTTTGACAAACCAGACTCCGTTCTACGGGGAGTCCGGTGGCCAGATTGGTGATCAAGGAACAAT
>DATHQA010000002.1:0-3604 GCA_035483375.1 Rhizomicrobium sp.
GCTTGGGATTCAACAATGAATTTTCAGGCACGATGATCTGAAGAGGTCGCAGACAGCCCGCGTTCATCGGGATGTCACCTTCAACGAGACAGCGGAACACGTAAAGCACAGCCGCTTTCGTCACCGATCTTGGCGCATTGAAATTGCCATTGACTTGGGCGCTCGTACCCGTGAAATCGACGGTCGCGGAGCGGTGCGCGCGATCCACGCTCACTTTAACGCGGACTTCCATGCCGCCATCCATCGGCATGATGAATTCACCATCTTTCAGTGCCCCAATGGCACGGCGAACCGATTCTTCCGCATTGTCTTGCACATGTCGCATATAGGCTGTGACGACATCTCGGCCATAATGCGCGCAGGCGCGCGTGAGCTCGGTGGCGCCCTTCGCACACGAAGCGATCTGAGCTTTCAAATCCGCAATATTCTGATCCGGATTGCGCGCAGGGTATGCACTGCTTGCGAGAATGTCTCGCAGCAGAGTTTCATCAAAATGGTCGTCACGCGCGATACGAATGCCATCGAACAACACGCCTTCTTCGGAAATATCACGCGAGAAAGGCGGCATGGAACCTGGCGTTATACCGCCGATATCGGCATGATGCCCACGCGCAGCGACGAAGAAACTGCGCGCGTCTTCCACGAAAACAGGCATGATGACGGTCACATCGGGTAGATGCGTTCCTCCGTCATAAGGCGCGTTTGCGACGAATACGTCGCCGGACTGCATGTCCGCGCCATGCTTTGCGATAATCGCGGTCACACAATCGCCCATCGAGCCGAGATGTACGGGCATATGCGGCGCGTTCGCGACGAGACCGCCTTCGCCATCGAACACGGCGCAGGAGAAATCTAGCCTTTCTTTGATGTTCACGCTTGTGGCGGTGTTTTGCAGCGTAGCGCCCATCTCCTCGGCAATCGCCATGAACAGATTTGCAAACACTTCCAGCGAGATCGGATCAACTTGCGTGGGGCGTGAGCTGGGAAAAATGTTGGCGCTCTCGCGCGTGAGCGCGATCGCGCGATCCGCCGTCATTTCAGCGCACCAGCCCTTTTCGATCACGATGGTCTGGTGCGGCTCGATGAGAAGGGCGGGACCCGCGATGCGCTTTCCTGACGACAGATTTTCGCTCTTATAAAGCGTGGCGTCGTGCCAATCGCCGTGAGAATAAATCCGCACGGTCTGTTCAGGAATGGATGTTCGTGTGATATCCGCTTGCAAAGAATCTGCGGCTTGCAGATTTTGGTCCGTCGCTTCCACCTCGACGGATTCGACAATGAGTTCTCGGCCTTCGTAACCGAATCCGAATTGTTGCGCATGTGTTTTCGTGAAGCTTTCGGTCATTTGGGGAGATGGCGCGAACGAGATTGGCAGCGTCATATCGCTTCCTGCATAGCGAATGTGAACGCGAACCGTGGAACTGGCATTTTCGGCACCTTGCTCGTAGATATCGACAATGGCTTTGGCCGCAAGTTCGAAGGCGATGCGTTGGATATGTTCAACAGTCGTGTCGTCGAGCGTTAGTCCGATCGCGCGTTGGTGCAGACTGCGTAGCTGCGCGAGTTTCATGCCGTAAGCCGAAAGGAGCCCCGACAGCGGATGGATGAAGATGCGCGATATGCTGAGTGCATCGGCGACGAGGCAGGCATGCTGCCCGCCCGCGCCGCCGAAACAATTGAGCGTATAGTCACGCGCGTCATAACCTTTTGCCACGGAGATGCGCCGGACAGCGTTCGCCATATTCGCGACAGCGACGCGAATAAAACCGTCAGCGATGGTTTCGGAAGTGATGCCGGTTTGTTTCGATAAATCCGCAAACGCAGCGTGCACAGCATCCGTATCCAGAGACTGATCGGCGTTCGGCCCGAAGATGCGCGGGAAAAATTCCGGCCGCAGTTTGCCGACCATCACATTGGCATCGGTGATCGTGAGTAGACCGCCGCGCCGATAGCATTTCGGTCCGGGATCGGCGCCTGCGGAATCGGGGCCCGCGCGAAACCGCGCACCATCGAAATGCAAGATCGAGCCGCCACCTGCTGCCACCGTATTGATCGCCATCATCGGTGCGCGCAAACGAACACCTGCCACCTCGGTTTCGTAGACGCGATCATAAGTGCCGTCGAAACGCGAAACATCGGTCGATGTGCCGCCCATATCGAATCCGATGACGCGGTCGAAGCCCGCTTGCCGCGCCGTTTCCGCCATGGCGATGACGCCGCCCGCCGGTCCGGACAATATGGCATCTTTCCCATAGAAGAAGCGGGGCGCGGCGAGGCCGCCATTCGATGTCATGAAAAAGAGACGAGGGCCGCCGGCGTGCGCGCCAACCGCTTGTACGATACGATCCGCATAGCGAGACAGCACAGGCGAGAGATAGGCGTCTGCCACGGTCGTGTCGCCGCGGCTCACGAATTTCGGCAGCGGCATCGTTTCGTGACTTGTCGAAATCTGCTTAAAGCCGAGTTCGCGCGCGATTTCCGCAGCGCGTTTTTCATGCGCCGTATAGCGATAACCATGCATGAACACGATGGCGCAAGTCGCGAACCCGTCCTCACGCAACTTCGCCAGATCGTCGCGCAATCGCGCTTCATTCAGAGGATGAAGAATTTTGCCTTCCGCCGTCACGCGTTCGTCGGCCTCGATGACGCGCTCGTAAAGCATGTCCGGCAATTCGATCTTCAGCGCGAACAATTTCGGCCGGTTCTGATAACCGATACGCAACTGATCGGCGAAGCCGCGCGTGACGATAAGTGCAACACGTTCGCCTTTGCGCTCAAGCAACGCGTTCGTCGCAACCGTTGTGCCCATGCGGATTTCCGCGATGCGTTCGGAAGGGATGGGCGCGTTCGTCTCCACGCCGAACGCACGGCGAATGCCTTCGAGCGCTGCATCGTCATAACGCGAATCGGTCGACAGCAATTTCAGGGTTTGCATCCGACCGTCAGGCGCTTCGGCCACCACATCGGTGAACGTGCCGCCGCGGTCGATATAGAAACGCCATCCTCGCATAGCGGCCATGGCGAAATTCTCCGTCGCAATTCCGCCGAGATTGGCCTAATGCTTGCGCCCATGTCTATCTGGGGCAAGCTTGGCGGCGCGGCCGCAGGATTTTTGTTGGGCGGCGGGCCGCTTGGTGCGTTATTCGGCGCATTCGCGGGCCATTTGCTTGTCGATCGCGAAGAGGCGGGCGAGGGCGAAGCATCGGGCGTCGCGTTCACCATCGCGATGATCGCACTCGCGGCCAAAATGGCGAAGGCCGATGGCGTCGTCACCGAAAACGAGATCGAAGCCTTCGAGCGCATATTTCGCGTGCCGCCGAATGAGGAAGCGAGCTTCCGCCGTATCTTCAATCTCGCGCGGCAGGATACGGCGGGTTACGAGGCTTATGCGGGGCAGGTCGCGCGCATGTTTCGCGGCAATCCCGCGATGCTCGAAGATATTCTCGACGGATTGTTCGAGATCGCGAAGGCGGATGGCGTGCTGCATCCCGGTGAGGCGGCGTTTCTGGAACGTGTCGCCGACATTTTCGGATTCGCGCCGAATGAATTCCGCCGTATCCGTGCATCGCATTTCGGTGTCGACATGGCGGACCCCTATGGCATT
>DATHQA010000003.1:0-2156 GCA_035483375.1 Rhizomicrobium sp.
CGGCGCGGTGCTTGCAGGCCAGAACGGCGCGGTGCTGGCGCGCGATGGAAACCGCATTATAGAACGGCGCGATCCCACGGCGCATGCCGAAATGCTTGTAATGCGCGCGGGCGCAGCCACGCTCGGCAATGAGCGGCTGACAGGCACGACGCTTTATGTAACGCTTGAGCCCTGCGCGATGTGCACGGGCGCCATGAGCTTGGCGCGTGTCGCAAGGCTCGTCTTCGCGGCGGAGGATGAGAAGGGCGGCGCGGTGCTTCACGGCCCCCGATTCTTCGCGCAGCCGACATGTCATCACCGCCCGCATATTTCGCGTGCGGGCGATCAGGCGGTGTCGGCGGAATTGCTCCGCGCGTTCTTCCGGGCGCGAAGGTAGGGGACGATGACATACACGCTTTATGGCGCGCTCGGTTCGCCCTATTCGATGAAGATGCGCGCCGTCATGCGCTATCGCCGTATCCCGCATGTCTGGCGGCAGATGGAAGTCGGCGATGACGGCATCTTCATGAATGTGAAGGCGCCCGTGATCCCCGTGCTGCAATATCCCGACGGAACGTGGAAGAACGATTCCACGCCGCTCATTTTCGATCTTGAAACGCGGCACTTCGAACGCTCCATCGTGCCGGACGATCCGGGCATGGCATTTCTCGCATATCTCTTGGAGGATTTCGCTGACGAATGGGGCACGAAGGCGATGTTCCACTACCGCTGGTTCCGCGAACGCGACCAGAAGCAAATGTCCGAATGGATCGTGTTCGACCGGCTGCAGGGCAAGGGCCGCATCAATGTGATGCAATTGGCGGCGATGTTCCGCGCGCGGCAGACGGGCCGCATGGCGCTTGTCGGCTGCACGCCGGAAAACGCACCGATCATCGAGGAAAGCGCGCGACGCATCCTCACCGCATTCGAAGATCACGTGACGGAGGAGCGTTTCCTGTTCGGCACGCGGCCATCTATGGCCGATTTCGGCTGGTTCGGGCAATTGAGCCAGCTCGCTATCGATCCGACGCCGCAGGAATTGATGCGCAAGAAATATCCGTTCACCTATCGCTGGCTTGCGACGGTTGACGACGCATCGGGCGTGGACGGCGAATGGCGTTCCGAGCGCGCGCCGCAGCCGGAAGCGATCCGCTCGCTGTTGAAGCTTGCGGGCGAAGTCTATTTCCCGTTCCTGCTTGCGAATGCCGAAGCGGTGGCGAAAGGCGAAGAGAAATTCACCATGCGCCTGCTCGGCCATCCTTACGAACAAGGCGCGTTCCGCTATCAGGCGAAATGCTTCGTCGAATTGCGCGCGGCCTATGCGCGGCTGCCGGAAGCCGCGAAGGATGCGATCAATCCGCTGCTCAGCGAAACGCGCTGCCTCGCGCCGCTTTATCCGGCGCGCGCGACGTAGATATCGAACCGGGGGGAACGATGTTAGCTCGTCTCGGCGCGCTGTGCCTCGCGATTGGCCTTATGGCGTGCGCTTCAACGCCGGAGCCAGTTAGGCTCGAAGTGGGACGCACGACCGTACAGCAGGTCGTCGCCCTGTTCGGCGCGCCGGAATGCGAGGACGTCGGACCGGGTGATATTCGAGTATACAAATATTTCGCCGCACGCACGACGGATGGCATGCCCTTCGTGTCGGTGAAAAAGCAGGTGCCGGGCGCTCTCGACGGCAGCAATTATACCGCGGAATATTTGACGATAACCATCGATATCGATGCGCAAGGCATCGTCACCGGCGTGTCGCACAAGACGACCTATGCCTATGATCGACCGTCTTGTTAAGCGCGCACGAAAACTCTAAGCAGCGCGCACCTTCGCCACATAAGCCTCCAGCCGTTCGAGACTCTGTGTCCAGCCCGGTTCCATGCCGCCGATCATCGCAACCGATTCCGGGACGAGGCCGACCGCACGCGCATGCACGGTGAGTTTCGTTTTGCCGCCGACATCCTCGAACGTCACGGCGATCGTGCCCTTGAGCAATATGCGACCATTCGCATCCGTCGCGTGATTGTCAAACACGATTCGCTCCGGCGGCACGACTTCGACAAAAGTGCCAGGCATCGGATGTTCGAAGCCGCTTTCGTGATGCATGACGATATAAAGCTTGCCGCCCGGGCGCACATCCATTTCGCACACGGGATTGGTGAAGCCGTGCGGGCCCCACCATT
>DATHQA010000004.1:0-2327 GCA_035483375.1 Rhizomicrobium sp.
TGATTCGCACATGAACAAGCGTTGCTATTACGACGTTCTCGGCTGCCAGAAGAGCGCCTCGATCGAGGAGTTGAAAGGCGCCTATCGCCGCCTTGCGAAGGAATTCCATCCCGACCGCAATCCCGGCAATCACGAATGCGAACATAAATTCAAGGAAATCAGCGAAGCCTATGAAGTCCTGAAGGATGGCGACAAGCGCGCGGCCTATGACCGTTTCGGCCATGCCGCGTTCCAGCACGGCTTCGGCAATGGACGCGGTCAGGGTGCCGCCGGATTCGATTTCGGCGCAACGTTCACCGATATCTTCGACGATCTGTTCGGGGAGTTCACGGGCGGGCGCAGATCGCGCAGGCAAAATCGCGGCGCAGACCTTCGCTACAATCTCGAGATGACGCTCGAAGAAGCGTATGTAGGCAAGCAAACGCAAATCAAAGTGCCGAGCGCCGTTGCGTGCGAAGCGTGCGGCGGGTCGGGCGCCGAAGCCGGTACCAAAGCCGAAACCTGCACGACATGTTCCGGTGCAGGAAAGGTTCGCGCGGCGCAGGGCTTCTTCACGATCGAACGCACATGTCCCTCATGCCGTGGCGCTGGCCGCTTCATCCGCAATCCGTGCAAGCCGTGCAAAGGCTCAGGTCACGTTGCGAAAGAGCGCACGCTGCAAGTCGATGTGCCCGCAGGTGTCGAGGAAGGCACGCGCATTCGCTTGAGCGGGGAAGGCCAGGGGGGCATGAATGGCGGGCCCGCGGGCGATCTCTACATCTTCATCGCGATTGCCGAGCATCCGATCTTCCAGCGCGACGGGCACGATCTTCATTGCCGCGTGCCGGTTTCGTTTGTCACCGCATCGCTTGGCGGTTCGGTCGAAGTGCCGACGCTCGATGGCGGGCGCACGAAAGTGACGATCCCGGAAGGCACGCAGGGCGGCCGTCAATTCCGTCTGCGCGGCAAAGGCATGCCCGTGCTGCGCGGCGGCATGCATGGCGATCTTTATGTCGAAGTCGCCGTCGAAACGCCGGTGAAGCTTTCCAAGAAGCAAAAGGAATTGCTGCGCACCTTCGAGAAGGAAACAACCGAAGGCACGCATCCCGAATCCGAAGGCTTCTTCGCGAAAGTGCGCGAATTCTGGAATGGCGGCGAAGCATAGTTACATTTTACTTGTCATGGCCCGCCGGAGTGCGGGCCATGACACTGAGGTTTAGATGCGCAAATTCTGTCTGCTCTAAATTCCCGGCAGCAACGCATTCATCTTCGGCGCGTCTTCGCCTTCCTTGAGCATCGTGTCGTAGAGGCCATCCTCGAGCAGTCGCGTCGTGGCGCGGCGCAATGCACCATTTGCGGCGCGTGATGTGCCGGAGCCCGCACTGACACGGCGAACGCCAGCCGCTTTCAGTTCTGCAATCGATGCAAGACCAGGCCACACGAGAATGTTGAGCGGCAATGAAACAGCGCTCACGATCGCGCGGATATCGCTCAATTCGAACACGCCGGGCGCGAAGAACCCATCCGCGCCCGCTTCGGTATAGGCAAGCCCGCGCGCGATCGTTTCAGTAAGCATCTTCTCGGGCGCGGCGAGATTTTTCAGATACACATCGGCGCGCGCATTGATGAAGATGTCGCCGCCTTTGCGCGTTGCCTCAGCCTTTATCGCTTTGATCTTCGCGACAAGCAATTCGGGTGAGCCGTGTCCGTCTTCGAGATTGATGCCCGACACGCCGCGTTCAATAAGCGCGCCGACAAACTGCGCGGCCCCTTCGGGCGTATCCGAGAACCCGGTTTCGCTGTCCACGCTCACCGGCACTTTGACGACGCGCAGGATTTCCGCGACCGCAGGCAGGAATGTCGCCACCGGCAATGCCTCGCCATCGGGATAGCCATGCGCCCAGGCGAACGCCGCACTCGATGTGGCGATGGCCTCGGCCCCGCAATCCTCGATGAGCCGCGCGCTTCCCGCGCCCCAGGCGTTGGGCAGGATGAGCAGTCGGCCCTCCCCATGCAGCGCGCGGAATTGGACAGTCTGTTGAGCGCTCATCTGTCACCTCCGGACGATTGGAGCGTTACGATGGGCAGGGGGCCGGCGCGGGTCAATCGCCGAAACGGAATGGCTGCATTGTACCGTCTAATTTGATAGGAACCCGCATGGCTTCGAACGCCGCCGCCGAGCATCTGCATTTCCTGCGCGCCCTTATCGCGCGGCCCAAGAACGTGGGCGCCATCGCGCCTTCGAGCCCGGCGCTCGCGCGCGCCATTGCGGCCCAGGTCGATCCGGCGCGCGAAGGCACCGTGCTCGAATTGGGACCGGGCACCGGCGTCATCACCGAAGCACTCAT
>DATHQA010000005.1:0-8722 GCA_035483375.1 Rhizomicrobium sp.
CGCCGCCAATTCCTCCTCCGTCTTGCGCCACAGCGGCACGACCTCGGTTGCAAGATGCAAACGGATTTCCGGCGTCAGCGGTGGAGCAATAAGCGCGGTATTGGCGAGGATGAAGGAGGCAGGATCGTTCACGCCGCAAGCGCTTGCGGCGGAAGACCTTTCGATGTCGCGAGCTTGAGCACTTCGATATAGCCGCCGCGCTGTTCCATCTTCGGCCCGAAGCCTTTCGCAAGCAGCAGCCGGTGCAGCTTCGGCAGATTGAAGCACGGCACATACATGAGCAGATGATGATCGACGTGATAATTCACCCAATAGGGCGCGAGGAACGCACGCGCGACGAGCGAGGCTTGCGTCGTGCGCGCATTGCGGAACGGATCGTTGTTGTCCGGCACCATCGCATGTTCGGCGATGTTGCGGATGCGCGTCACCGCCATCTGCCATGTCATAAGCGGCAACAGCCAGAACATCAGATAATAATGCGGCTTGCCGAGCGCCGTCAGAATGCCGAGCAGCACGAGGTTCACGATGATCTGCCGCCCAAGCCGCTCCCACAGTGCCTTGAAGCGCACGGAAAGCGGTTGATCTTTCTCGCCGAATGCGCGGGCGAACTGGAAACGCCTGATCTTGAATCCCGTCCGGCCCGTGAGATCGCGCACCATCTTGCGGCGGAAACTTTCGCGCGTGATCGGGAAGGGCTTCGACAACACAAGATCGGGGTCGTCTGGCTGCTGCGTCGAGCGGTGATGCTTCAGGTGATAATGGCGATACGGAATCGTATCCGCGATCACGGGGAAGGCGCAGAACCACTGGCTCGCGAATTCATTGAGCCATGGCGTCTTCATAAGAACGCCATGCGCGCCGTCATGCATTAGGATCGAAAGGCCGAGCTGGCGGCTGCCGATGATGACGACGGCCAGCACGAAGGTCAGCGGATTGGGCCACACGGCATACATCGCCATGGAGAGCCCGATCACGGCCCAGGCATGCAGGATGCACAAAGCGCCGTTGAGGTCAGACCGTTCCCGCACGCTCGCGAGTTCCTCGGGCGTGAAATATTCGGTCGGGTCGAAACGCGTGACGCTCATGTCACCTTCATATAATCACTGTCCGGGTTAACGAAAAGCCGATTATATCACGGTGAGAGCGGCGAATGGCCCCGGCTAGAGGACACCCGCCGTCTGCAGCACCAGAACAGCCATCCAGATTTCGCAGACAAGCTGCACCGCGAAGGCGGTAAACCTGAGGTTGATGGCCATCGAGGAACCCGAAGCGATGTGGATCGCTGATTGGATGATGCGGGCCGCGACCACGATTGTGGCCAGCAGGTTGAACTGGGCGCTTTCCTGCGCCACCGCCCAACCGGCCAGCACGATGGCGGCGAATATGGGCAAGTTCTCGCACGCATTCATATGGGCGCGGTTGATGCGCCAATATGATTCGGTTCCATGCTTGATGCCGGACGTGAAACTCGTCACGCCCGCTTCGCCGCGCAGTACGAGCAGCACGCGGTCGAAACCGATCATGAGCACAAGCACGACGGTCCACAAGGCATAGAAAACTAACGCGATGATGGAATGCGGAACGGTAACGGCCATTTTATCCTCCCGAAGACTCTTCTCTTATGGGAGCCATCCTGCCACAAAAAAGGCCGCCGCGGCGAGCGCACCTGCATTGCGATTGGCGCGGAACAGGCGAAGCGCCGAGGAGGCGCTCGCGATGTCGAGTTCACGCGCCTGCCACAAAAGATGCGCGCCTGTGGGCAGGAGGAGAATGAGGAACAGAGGACCGAGATGGGCTGCGAGGCCTGCCGTCGCGAGAAGCGCGAAACTCGCCGCATAGAACATCACGATGAAGCGCTTCGCCTCGCGGCCGAAAAGCCGCGCGGTCGATTTCACGCCCGCGAGCGCATCGTCGTCGATATCCTGAAGCGCGTAGATTGTGTCGTAGCCGAGCGTCCAGAAGAAGCAGCCCGCGTAGAGAATGATCGC
Organism: Rhizomicrobium sp.; assembly: GCA_035483375.1. Lineage (GTDB taxonomy): Bacteria > Pseudomonadota > Alphaproteobacteria > Micropepsales > Micropepsaceae > Rhizomicrobium. The sequence goes on from DATHQA010000005.1 coordinate 1,989, forward strand.
GGCCGCATCGATGCGGCCCGATTCCGCTGCATAGCCCATCACCGCGCCCCAATTGAAGGTGAGGCCGAGCCAGGCCTGCGGCCACCACGTCACGCGCTTCATGAATGGATAGATCGCGACAAGCGCGAGCGAGGCCACACCGAGTTCGATGGCGAGCCAGTTCAGTTGCAACAGGATGACGAGGCCGACGGCGCATAGAGCGGCGAGGAATATCCATGCTTGTTTCACGCTGACCGCGCCGCTGGGGATGGGCCGGTCGCGTGTGCGGGCGACCTTCGCATCGATATCGCGGTCCACAATGTCGTTGAACGTGCAGCCAGCGCCCCGCATGACGATGGCGCCGAGACCGAACAGGACGAGAAGCCAGAGATCATGCCGTGAGGTAAATGCGCGTCCATCCGCCACCGCGCCCAGAATGAGGCCAAACACACACGGCCAGAACAGCAGCCAAGTGCCTATGGGCCGATCCAGCCGCGCGAGGCGCAGATAGGCCTGCGTCTCTACCGGCGCACGATCCACCCAGGTATTCGAAATGGCGTCGGCGGGTGTCATATCGATACTCTTGCAATATTGCGGGCGATATTCAATATGGTCTTATGCGTCTGGTCCTCGATACCGCCATCATGGTCGCGGTAATACGCAGCCATCACGGTGCATCGAACCGAATTCTAACGGCCTGTTTCCAGAAACGCGCGCAGATTCTGGTCTCGGTGCCGCTCATGATGGAATACGAAGCGGTGATGTCCAGAACCGAACACCTGAAAGCATCCGGCCTTACGCAACCGGATATCGCAGCGCTGTTGGATGAACTGGCAACTGTTCTGATTCCAGTAGAACTGGCTTTTCTCGGGCGGCCAAACTTGCCGGATGCGGATGACGATATGGTGTTGGAAACCGCCGCGAACGGAGCGGCCGACGCGTTGGTGACGTTCAACAAACGGGATTTTGCGGCGATTGCACCCAAATTCGGAATTGCTGTGCTTTCGCCCGGTGAGGCATTGAGGCGAATGGAGTTGGTGAAATGAGAAAAAGCAATTTTGCCTTGCGGCTGCAGCCGTCGTTGCTCGACGAAGTACGAAAATTGGCGGTAGCTGAGGGAGTGGCCCTCAATCAATTCATCAACGTTGCGGTCGCTGAGAAACTTTCCGCGCTTAGAACGGAAAGTTATTTCGCAGAGCGCGCAGAGCGCGCCAAACGTGGCACTGCACTCGCCATACTTCGCAAGGCCGGCGGAGATAATCCGCCGATGAAAGGCGATGAATTGCCGATAACGCGCAAGCGGAAATAGATCGGATATAAGGTGACCGATCTCACCGAACCCGGCGGCAAGGTGCGGCTTTATGTGGATGCGCCATTGGGCGAGGGCGTGCGCGTCGTGCCTGACGAAGGCCAGTCGCATTATCTGCTGTATGTGATGCGCGCGAAGGCGGGCGACGCGGTGAGCCTGTTCAATGGGCGCGATGGCGAATGGCGCGCGCGCATCGCGGATCTATCCAAACGAAGCTGTGCGTTTATTTGCGAAGCGCAGATCGCTGCACAATCCGAAACGCCGGATATCTGGCTCGTCTTCGCCCCGATCAAGAAAACGCCCGCCGATTATGTCGTGCAGAAAGCCACCGAGCTTGGCGTGCGCGCACTGCAGCCTGTTTTCACGCGCCGCACGATCGTCACGCGCATCAACGAAGAACGTATGCGCGCGAATGCTGTCGAAGCCGCAGAACAATCGGGCCGTCTTACGGTGCCGGAAATCCGTGCGGCGATGACGCTCGAAAAACTTCTCGCGCAGTGGCCGCACGAACGCCGGCTTGTCTTCTGCGATGAGGCTGGCGAAGCATCGCCCATTGCCGAAGCGCTCAGACAAGCGCCCGTCAGCCCGTGGGCGATTCTCACCGGCCCCGAAGGCGGGTTCGACGCGAGCGAACGCGAGAGCATCCGCAGGCACGGTTTTGTCGTTCCCGTATCACTCGGCGAACGCATCTTGCGGGCCGATACGGCGGCGCTTGCCGCGCTGGCCGTGTGGCAGGCACTCGCCGGCGATTGGCATTGAGAAGATCGATCACTATATGCTGCTGAATAGCTGGTTCAGCATTCACACAAGAAAATAGGGTCTTTAGACTCAGGAGGAGACGAGATGTCGATACCGCAATCCGCGGGCGGCCCGATTGGGTCGCGGGACGATCTCGTGCGCCATCTGGCGGCGGGGTCCAAGCCGAAAGCCGATTGGCGCATCGGCACCGAACACGAGAAATTCGTCTACGATTTGAAGACGCAGAAGCCTGTTCCTTACGAGGGCCTCCCCGGCATTCGCGCGCTGCTGGAAGGCATAGAGCGTTTCGGCTGGAAGCCGATCCGCGAAGGCGAGAGTATCATCGGCCTCACGCAGGCGGGTGCCTCGCTGAGCCTCGAGCCGGGCGGACAGTTCGAGCTTTCGGGTGCCGCGCTCAAAAGCGTGCATCAGACCTGCGCCGAGGTGAACACGCATCAGGCGCAGGTGCGCGAAGTCGCGGGCGAGATCGGCGCAGGCGTGATCGGCCTTGGCTATGCGCCGTCATGGCGGCTCGACGAAGTGCCGCAAATGCCCAAGGGGCGTTACGCGATCATGCGCAAATATATGGCGCGCGTGGGCGGCTACGGTCTCGAGATGATGTTCCGCACATGTACGGTGCAGGTCAATCTCGATTTCGGAAGTGAAGCCGACATGGTGAAGAAGTTCCGCGTCGGTCTCGCGTTGCAGCCGGTGGCGACGGCGCTGTTCGCCAATTCGCCCTTCCGCGAGGGACGGCCCAATGGGTTTTTATCATACCGCAGTCATATCTGGACCGATGTCGATAACGCACGCGCAGGCATGCTGCCCTGGGTATTCGAGGACGGTATGTCGTTTGAGCGTTATGTCGATTACGCGCTCGATGTGCCGATGTATTTCGTCTATCGCGACGGCAAATATATCGACGTCGCTGGCAAATGTTTCCGCGATTTTCTCGATGGCCGCATTCCGGAGTTGAAGGGCGTTACACCCATGATGAGCGATTGGGCCGATCATCTGACGACGATCTTCCCCGAAGTACGGCTCAAAACCTTCCTTGAAATGCGCGGCGCGGACGGCGGTTCTTGGCGGCGCATTTGCGGGCTGCCTGCGCTATGGGTCGGCATTTATTACGATGACGCAGCGCTCGATGCGGCGTGGGATCTCGTGAAGGACTGGACACTGGAAGAACGCTGGGCGATGCGCGATGCCGTGCCGCGCTTGGGCTTCCGCACGCCGTTCCGTAACACCGATGTCGGCGCGCTTGCGAAGCAGATGCTTGAAATCTCCGCGCATGGGCTGCAGCGCCGCGCGGCGCATGACGCCATCGGCACGACGGAGGAGGGCTTCCTCACGCCGCTTGTCGAACTTGTCGACCGCAGACAAACGCGCGCCGAGGAACTGCTCGCGCATTACCGCGGCGACTGGAAAGGCGATCTTTCGCGCCTATTCGCGGAGTATAATTTTTTGTGAGGTCAGGTTTTCCGCTGCGAATAGGCGACGAGGCCAAGCCCGATCACGGCAACGATGCAACCGATATAGGTCCAGCGCATATTGCCGATCATGAAACTGCTCGCTGGCCATTGCACATGCCCTGTGCCTTGCCCGATCCACAGCAAGCCCAAGCACACCGCAAGCGCGCCTACGAGTAACATGAGTTGTTTCATAAAGTCCTCCCTGTGATTTTGCGATATTTGGTCAAATGCCCGTGAACACCAAATCGAGTGCAGCGACGATACGATAGCGCTCCGCCTCGAGATTGGCGACAGGCTCGCCCACTTCCGAGGAGGGAATCGCGGCGAGGGCAGGTATTGCGATAACAAATCGCCGGCTTTTTACGGATATCTCGGGCAACAGGCGTTCGAACAATTTGATCGTGCGTGGCGCAGCGAGCGGTGCAACCACGCAGGTGTCGAGGTCGGAAATCGCATTGGATTGCAACACGATAAGGTAAGGATGCGATCTCGCCGTTTCACGATCCGGATTGGCGAAAACATCGAACTGCCGCCATATTCGCCCGCCGCTCCCTACCATTTGCGGTATTTCTTGCTCCAGATGCCGTGTTTGGCGATGAAGCGGTTATAGGAATCGATGGCTTCGCGGTTTTCGTCCTGAAAGCGGCGATTGCGTTCGTCCTGCACGCGCCTGCGCAGTTCCTCCTCCAGCGTCTGCGAGAGATTTATCCCCATTGCTTTCGCCTCGGTCAGGATTTCCTCGTCTATCGAGACATTCGTCGCGCGTTTGCGGGCCGGTTTGGCTGGTTCACCGAGGCGGCGCTTTGGCGAGGCCTCATCGCGGCGGAAGGGGCGGGCGGAATCGTTGAAGTTCTTTGCCATGCGCATAGGCTATGCGCATCCACCATGCGCATCAAGAGGCAGGACAAAGCCGCCATCCGCATTGCGACCTATATCCCGAACCCATTTTACTGCCGTGAGCGGGAGCGCGCCGTAGAGATGCGGAAACAATGCGCCATCGCGCGAAGTTTCGAACTTCAATGCGGGTCCAAGCGCTGCCGCATCCACCGCCACCAAAACAAGATCCTGCGCATCCGCGTAGTAACGCGTGAGCGTGCCCACCAATTGCTCGGCGGTAGAGAAATGCATAAACCCGTCCGCGCGATCCTTCGCGGAGCCGCGATAGGCGCCGACGGCTTCGGCCTCACGCCATTCGAAGCTATGACAGATTTTGAATATCAGCACGGCTCTACGCCGCCGTGCCGCCGACCGTAAGTCCATCAATGCGCAGCGTCGGCTGGCCCACGCCTACGGGCACACTCTGGCCATTCTTGCCGCATGTGCCGACGCCCGAGTCGAGTTTCATGTCGTTGCCGATCATGCTCACGCGCGTCATTGCGTCGGGGCCGTTGCCGATGAGCGTTGCGCCTTTGATCGCGGGGCCGAGTTTGCCGTTCTCTACCAAATACGCCTCGGTGCAGGAGAACACGAATTTGCCGTTCGTGATGTCCACCTGGCCGCCGCCGAAATTCACCGCGTAGATTCCCTTGTCGACGCTTGCGATGATTTCTTCCGGCTCGCGGTCGCCGCCCAACATTGTCGTGTTGGTCATGCGCGGCATGATGGAATGCGCATAAGACTGACGCCTGCCATTGCCCGTCGGCGTAACGCCCATGAGGCGCGCATTCTGGCGATCCTGCATGAAGCCTTTGAGGATGCCGTCTTCGATGAGCACCGTGCGGCTTGTCGGCGTGCCTTCATCGTCGATCGTAAGCGAACCGCGCCGTCCCGCAATCGTGCCGTCATCGACAACCGTCACGCCGGGTGCGGCGACGCGTTGGCCGAGCAGACCCGCAAACGCGCTCGTCTTCTTGCGATTGAAATCGCCTTCAAGACCGTGGCCCACCGCTTCGTGCAATAGGATGCCGGGCCAGCCTGCGCCGAGCACCACGGTCATTTCGCCCGCGGGCGCCGGCACGGAATCGAGATTCACAAGCGCCTGACGCAGCGCTTCATCCACCGCCGCGTGCCAATAATCTTCCGTGAGATAGGTTTCATAGCCGCCGCGCCCGCCGCCGCCGAAACTGCCCGCTTCCTGCCGTCCGTCCTGCTCGACGACGACAGACACGTTGAGCCGCACAAGCGGACGGATATCGCGATAGGTTTCGCCATTCGCGCGCACGATCTCCACATTCTGCCATTCGCCCGAAAGGCTCGCGGAGACCTGCTTCACGCGGCCGTCGCGCCCGCGCGCATATTCGTTCATCTCCTGAAGCAGTTTCACTTTCGCTTCGAAATTCGCCGTGCCCAGCGGATCGATATCCGCATAAAGCTTCGCGTTCGTGCGCTGCGGCGAGAGCACCACGGTTCCAGAATGGCCGCTTGAGACGGCGCGCACGGTTTCCGCGGCGCGTTTGATTGCCTCCTCGGAAAGATCGGAGGCATGCGCATAGCCCGTCGCTTCGCCCGCGACCGAGCGCAGCCCAAAGCCCTGCATCGTGTCGAAGCTCGCTGCCTTCAGCCGCCCGTCGTCGAAGGAGAAGGATTCGCTCTGGCGGTATTCGAGGAACAATTCGCCGTCGTCGGAACCTTTGAGCGCGTCGTCCACGATACGTTGCACGCGCCCGCGATCCATGCCGGTGCGGTCGAAAAACAAGTCGCTGGCCATGCCGGTTCTCTCTTGGTGTCTGTCCAGAGGATATAGTGAGAAGGCGGGGAATTGCCATTTCTGCAATTTCTTCCGTCATGGGCGGGCTTGACCCGCCCATCCATCGCGTTCGCGTCTGCGAATGCAGGAGGATCATATCGGCGCGTCGACGCGCGCCGGATGGATGGCCGGATTAAATCCGGCCATGACGGATTGTGAGATATGTGTCATTGACCTATCGCTGCCGAAAGAAAATTGGATCACTCGGGCAAGCCGGGTGATGACGGAAATGAAAATAGTGAAGATGAAGAGGGCGAAAGCCCGCCGCGTGAAGGTCGATTGGGCCAAGGTCGATGCGACGACCGAGGCCGACATTGCGCGTCATGCGCGTGAGGACGGCACGGTCACGCCTTCGGACCGGGCGTGGAAAAAGATGCTGCGCGAGGGCCGCGTCAAGTTAGTGCCTCCTCCGAAAGTGGATGTACGCAGCATCCGCGAGCGGCTGAAACTCTCCCAATCCGACTTCGCGGCACGATTCGGTTTCACGGCTTCTGCCGTGCGGCAATGGGAGCAGGGCAGGCGGCAACCGCACGGTCCTGCGCGCGTGCTA
>DATHQA010000006.1:0-5793 GCA_035483375.1 Rhizomicrobium sp.
CTTAAATCGACACTCACGCCCATGGGCGCAGAGCGCGCGGGCAACACCGCGGGTACGATCCCGGCCTGGACCGGTGGTTATACGACTAGCCCGCCGGGTTATCGCGAAGGCGCGCCTCGGCCCGATCCCTTTGCAGGCGAAAGGCCGCTTTTCTCCATCACAGCACGCAACTATGGCGACTATGCTGACAAACTGCCCGAAGGCGCCAAGGCGCTGTTCGAGAAATATCCGGATTATCGGATGGATATTTATCCCACGCATCGCACGGCGGCTGCGCCCGATTGGGTCTACGACAACATCTTCCGCAACGCGACCGCTGCGCATGCCGCGCCCGAAGGCATTGCCTATGGTGTCGGGGGCGCGGTCGGCGGCATTCCGTTTCCGATTCCGAAAAACGGTTTCGAGGCGATGTGGAATCATCTGCTCGCCTTTTGGGGACCTGCGCGCGAGCTTAATGTCAGCACCTATGTCGTTTCGGCGAACGGCACGGTGGACAGGACGACATCTTATAAAGAGATTGCGGACTTCCCCTATTACGAGAAGGGCGCCGCGCCGGATTCCTTCGGTGGCTATTACTTCAAGACGCTGCATCTTGTCGTGGGCCCGCCCGCGAAAGTAGGCAACGGTTATCTCAACTGGCAGCCGATTAACACGCAGCGTTACCGGTTTGCGGCGTGGCGGCTAGTGCCGGGCGAGCATCGCGTACGAAAAGCACCGTCGATTTCATACGACGTGCCCGATCCCGATGCGGACGGCTTCGTGAGCATGGACGAATATTACGTCTTCTTCGGCGGGCTCGATCATTACGATTTCAAATTGCTCGGCAAGAAGGAGATGTATGTCCCCTATAACAACAATCGTCTTTATACTGCGCCGGTGAGCGAGGTGCTTGGGCCGCGCCACGCCAATCCGAACGATCTGCGCTACGAGTTGCATCGCGTGTGGGTTGTCGAAGGCACACTTGCGAAAAGCGCGCACGATATCGTCGCGAAACGGCGGCTTTATCTCGATGAAGATACATGGTTCGCGGTTTATAGCGATTCATGGGACGAGGAAGGCCGACTGTGGAAATTCGGGCAAGGCACGATGTATCTCATGCCGGAAGTGCCCGCCATCATTCTGGGAAGCCAGTTCGTCTATGATTTTGAGCTGGGCGGATATGTGTTTGGTTTCGCATTCAACGGCGAGCCGGAGGCATATAAAGTAACGCCCATGCATCCGCAAACCTTGTTCACGCCGGATTCAATGTCGGCGAGGTCGGTTCGTTAGGAGCGCAGCCCCGCGAAGTGTGACGCGGTTCGCGTCAGGCTGCGCGATAATCAAATAGTCAAACCCGTATAAGCGAGACTTGCGAGCCGCTGCATCGCTGCGGTGGAAACATTGCCGGCCATCACGGTACTTAATTCTTCGTCCTGCCACACACAGACGCGCAAGCCGTTCCGTTCGAATTGGTCGAAACGCGCCGCCCCATGCGCACGCCGCAGATAAAGCGTGAAGAGGCGATTTTGCCCATCGCGATAGGATAATTCGGCAGCGCCCTCACCGGAGGATTGCGAATAAAGCCGGATGGAGGCGAGGCGGTATCCCATGCGCTCCAGATCTGGCACTTTGACGTGCGATGCGATTGTCGTGCTCAGTGCGGCCGCATATTGCTGCGTGTTCGCATCCGCGTTCACTGCAATAAATTTTCCGCCGTCATGTGCGCGAGCGTCGAGCGCAACCTGCACGATTTCACTTGGCCTAGATGGACGCGATTGCCAATACGTGAACGTCACCATGGCGAACAATACGATGGTCGCGGCAATGGTCCCGACCATGCTCCAGGCAATCTTCCGCTGCGCCGGCGGTTTTGATGCTCTCACCATCTCCAGCCATTCGCCGGGAAGCGGACGATCCGCAAGCGGCGCATAGATGCGCTTCAACATCTTCTTATCGATGCGGAATTGCTCCACGCGGCGCGCAAGCGCAGGATCGGCATTGACCTGCGCTTCGATCTCTTTCGCGCGCGCGGCGTCAAGCGCACCGTCGATATAGGCGTGCAGATCGGTTTCGTTGATGCCGCCGTTCATGATTTCTCTCGCAACGGCAAAGGCACAATCTCCGCGCCATTCTGCAACAAGGCACGGAGCCGCTCCCGCGCGCGCGCAAGGCGCGACATCACGGTACCGATGGGAATGCCAAGCTCATCGGCGATCTCGCGGTAATTGAGATCCTCCAATCCCACGAGCAGTAGAATCTGGCGGTGTTCTACGCTCAACGCATTCATCGCTTTCAAAAAGGCCGACACTTCGGCATTGTCCGAAGCTTGCACACTCAATTCCGAATGATCCGTCAACTCGGTTATATCCTGTTCGGCGCCTCGCGCGCGATTACGGCGCGTCTCGTCGATATAGAGATTGTGCAGGATGCGCCTCAGCCAACCAGGCAAATGCTGCAGATCCCTCAGCTGTTCGGACTGCTTGAGCGCGCGCTCGATGCTGTCCTGCACGAGATCGTCGGCAAGCGCAGCGTCGCGCACCAGCGCCACCGCGTAGCGCCTCAAGCCTGGAAGCTGCGCGACAAGCGCACTCACGAATTCCTCATGCGACGTCATGGAGCGGCTGGGCAAAAGCGGGGTGGCATTAGGCGGCCGTTCTTGCTGGCAGCCCAGCGTGGCTAAAGCGGAATGGCAGGCCTCCGCGACCTCCGCAATTTCCGTTCCGGCGAGCCCGACCGTTGCGATGCCCCTGCGCAATGATTCCAGTCATGGTCCATCATTTCACGCTTTTGACGGTTGGGGAGAGCGACTTATTCCGTTTGCATAGGAAACGAGATAACCGGAGAGGACGCCGATTGACCTATAGGCTATGTAAGCTATTGAAAATGTGGAGAGACCGCCCACACCTCGGAAATCGTGTCTCTATTCCCATGATGCTCGCGCAAGGGCAGCCATGGAGAACGCGTGAGAGGCTTTAGCCTTAAGCCTGCCCGGGCGTGAACTCCCCTCCCCTGCAACCGCAGACGCGCATCGAGGCTTCTTGCATTGGAGGATACGCGAAATAGGGAGTGGAAGAACGGATCGAAGAACCGGATTGCGCGGCGGACAAGCGATCGGTCGAGTATTTATTGCATTTGCTGTTCCAAAATTGTGATGCGAACCGCAGACCAGGCCCCACCTTCGACTTTTGTTACATTCATGCTGGCCTTAACGCCAACTTTTAACATCGAGACATTCCCGGGAAGCTGGGCAACGATAGGAACATCCGCCGGAACCTCGAATTCTGTCTTGCCGACACATCCGGTTCCTGCGCCACCAACCGCATCCGAAGATCGGCCGGTGCAATTCGCAGTACCGGGCGCACCCGCACCGTGAAAGGAAAGTTTTATGACGGGCACGCCAGAAGCGCTGCCGACCTGCTGAACAGTCGCGTTGGTCATCACCTTTTCGACCGTAGCATTGGTCATCATTTGATTTGGCTGGGACATCGGAAACTGCCCCTCGCTCCGAACGGCGGAGAAGATACGGATTTCGTTTGCGCGCAGTTTGCCGTCCGGTCCCATCGTGCCGCCCGATGCAATGAAATCGCCAGGCTTGATATCGGCAAGGGTCCGCTTTGCATTGAAGTAGATGATCGTGTCTGGAGTGAGCTTTGCTGCTGCCACATGCCCATCGGCAGCTTTTATGGCCAGCACGCCGCCATCGAAAGATTGAACAATGCCCGTTATCGGCGGATTGGCGAGCCCGCTTCCAGACATGGTCTGAGCAAAAGCAGGAATGGCGATAAGCACCGCAGCACAGACCGCCGAAACGGGGACGCGCATATTAATCTCCGTTGTTATGACCCTTCGGGAGAAACTCTCCAGAGCGGTCTTGGGATTGGGTACCTGTGTCGCCAATCATCTTTCACTCATGACAATGTCGTATCATCCGACAGACAGCACAAGCCTCGAAACATTTGTCCCTAACTATCTCGAATCGTGTTCTGTTTCACTTGCATTCGATGTGAGAGATTTGAACGTGTCTGGGGTGCGATTGCCGCATAATTTACAGCCCAAAATTATCCGCGGGCGTGTGCTCATTCATTTCTTCCCGTACTATGCTGGGTTCGACGACGCTGTTTCAGACCTGGATCGAGCCGCGTAAGAACGCTGGCGGCCGGCTTGGGCCTAGCCAGCGGTCGAGAATGTGCTCTCGTCAACGTTGTCTTTTCTGTCGTGCTGTGTGTGCACCGTGGCGCTTGGCCACACCGTGGCGGCGCATTTCAACCGGGGTGCTATGAAGATCGCTCAGATTCCCATCGAAGAAGAGGCGTGAATGGACCTTTCTCAGATACCCGCAGGACGCAATCCTCCGAGTGACGTCAATGTGCTCATCGAGATACCGGCGGGAGGACTGCCGGTTAAATACGAGATGGATAAGAAATCAGGTGCGCTATTCGTCGACCGCTTTCTTCACACGGCGATGTTCTATCCCGGCAACTACGGTTTCATCCCCCACACCCTGTCGGAGGATGGCGATCCGATCGATGTGCTGGTCATTTCTGCTGTGCCAGTGATACCGGGCGCGATCGTGCGGTGCCGCCCCATCGGCGTGCTTGTCATGGAAGACCAATCAGGGCCCGACGAAAAGATCATCGCTGTTCCAACTGATGACTCTCATCCGTTTCACACTAACGTTCGAAGCCATCACGATCTCCCTGATATTCTGCTCAAGCAGATCGAGCATTTCTTTCAGCACTACAAGGACCTTGAACCCGCTAAATGGACCAAGTTGGGTGACTGGAGCGGTTGCGAGATCGCCGAACGCCTTATCAGCGAGGCGATAAAGCGCGCACAAAACGCTTAGTGTTCGCATTGATGGTGGGCGCAGCAGGAATCGAACCTGCGACCCGCTGATTAAGAGTCAGCTGCTCTACCGACTGAGCTATGCGCCCGATCCGGCGGGGGCCCGCGTGATCGAAGGGCGCGCCTATAGCAGGGCCACCCTGCCCTGTCCAGAAACAGGGCGGCCGGAGCACAATCCCGCGAAGTGCGAAGCGGTTCGCGCCAGATTTCGCGACCAACCTAAAGCAGCCCGCCCGCGCGGCGCGGAATCTCCACGCGCCTGTGGACATGTACGGACATGAGCAGTCCGAAGCCGAACATCACGCTGAGCATTGCGGTTCCGCCATAGGATAGAAGCGGCATCGGAATGCCCACGACGGGGATGAGCCCCATCACCATCGCGCCGTTGATCATGATGTAGAAGAAGAAATTCAGCGTCACGCCCATCGCGAGCAACCGCCCGAACTGGCTGCGCGAGGCCATCGCGATGCGGATGCCGAAAAAGATCACAGCCATGAACAACGCGAGCAACATCATGCTGCCGATGAAACCGAATTCTTCGCCCAGCGTGGTGAAGATGAAATCGGTTTCCTTTTCGGGCAGGAAATCGAGGCGGCTTTGCGTGCCTTGCAGAAACCCTTTGCCCGTGAGGCCGCCGGAGCCGATGGCGATTTTCGCCTGCGTGATGTTCCAGCCCGCGCCGAGCGCATCCGAAGACGGATTGAGGAACGTCATCACGCGGCGCTTCTGGTAATCATGCAGGAATTGCCATGCGATAGGGACTGCGGCGGCAACACCTGCAATGGCAGGCGCGATCCACCACCACGACAGGCCCGCAAGGAACAACAGGCCGCAACCATCCGCGACGAGGATGGTCGCGGTGCCGAGATTGGGTTGTACGAGCACGAGTGCCGCGGGCACAAAGATCATCGCAAGCGGAACGGCAAGCGTGCGCGGATTGGAAATATCCTCGACATTCTGGCTATGCAG
>DATHQA010000007.1:0-11296 GCA_035483375.1 Rhizomicrobium sp.
TCCAATCCTCCAGCCAGCGATAGGGATCGGAAATCTTCACGCCCCACAGCGTATCGACTGTGTTTCCGGCAGGCGTCGCGGGCGGCGGCATGATCGTCGTCGTCGCGGCCCATGCAGCGGCGGCAGAGAAAATCGTTCCGAGAACAATGGCAGTGGCGGCTTTCATAAACGGCTCCCCAGGAATGGCGGCGGGAGATTGCACCCGGATAGCGTATGCAGCCAACAGATTTACCCCGGCCTCCGCCGCGGACACGGTGTTTTGATGGGTGTTTCTATCTCCGTCATGGCCGGATTCAATCCGGCCATCCATCCGGCGCATGTCCATGCGCCGGAGTGACTCTTTTGCGCTCGCCGACGCGAGCGCGATGGATGGCAGGGTCAAGCCCTGCCATGACGGGTTGGGTAAGGTGGAAAAACTACGTCATTGAGATCAATAGCTTATCAAAAATATGAAATTTCCGGTTGCATTACCCTTGAACCGCAACGCTGCATCACCATCTTTTCTTACATCCCCGAAAAAGCGAGAAAGACGGCAGGCCAGCGGCCCGCCTTCACATTCGTCGCAAAAATAACCCAATTGCGTTATAATGCGCCGCAGCAGAACAAGGGCCTTCCCCATGTCCGCAATCGTCCAGACAAAACGCATCACGGTCCCGGAAATCCGGGCGCACAAATCGGCGAAGCCCGTGGTGTGCCTGACCTGCTATCACGCGCACACCGCGCGCCTGCTCGACGAGCATGTCGATCTCATGCTGGTCGGCGACAGCGTGGGCATGGTGATGCACGGCATGGAGAACACGCTGGGCGTCACGCTCGACATGATGATCCTGCACGGCAAGGCGGTGATGCGCGGCTCCAAACGCGCGCTCATCGTCGTCGATCTGCCGTTCGGCACTTATGAGGAAAGCGCGCAGATCGCGTTCCGCAACGCCGCCCGCGTTATCCAGGAAACCGGCTGCACAGCGGTGAAGATGGAAGGCGGGGCGAATATCGCCGAGGCCATCCGCTATCTCACGGCGCGCGGCATCCCCGTGATGGGCCATATCGGACTCACGCCGCAGCGCATCCAGACCATTGGCGGCTTCAAGACCCAGGGCCGCACCGAGGCCGAATGGCCCGCCATCGAGGCCGACGCCAAGGCCGTGGCCGATGCGGGTGCGTTTGCCGTCGTGCTGGAAGGCATGGCCGAGCCGCTCGCGGCCAAGATCACGCGCGACATCGCCATTCCCACCATCGGCATCGGGGCGTCCGCGGAATGCGACGGCCAGATCCTTGTGATGGAGGACATGCTGGGCCTCAACCCGAACCCGCCCAAATTCGTGCGGCAATACGCCCAGATGGGGCCGGATATCGAGACGGCCGTGAAGGCCTATGCTGCCGATGTCCGTGCACGGCGCTTCCCGGGCGTGGAAAACGTCTATCCGATGAAGCGGACGGCCTAAGGGCCGGCTTCTGTCCCCGTCGTAAGTTGCGGGGAACCGCGCGAGCGGCTAAATCAGCGCGCGCCGTCAAAGGCTTGGTTAAAGGCCTAGCGGCCGTTCAGGAAAGGAATTTTCGTGGCAGACATCTTCCGCGAAGTCGAGGAGGACGTCCGGCGCGAGCGCTATGCGCAGCTCTGGAAGAAATATGGCGATTATGCCGTGGGCATCGCCGCGATCGTCGTCATCGGCGTGGCCGGTTTCGAATTGTGGCAGCGCTATGAAGCGCGCGAACGCACGAAAGCCTCCGATCAATTCATCGAGGCGACCGTCGCTGCCGATCCGTCGCAAGCCGCCGAGATGTTCGCGCGTCTCGCAACGACCGCGCCCGACGGCTACGCGCAGCTCTCCAAGATGGATGAAGCAGGCGCATTGCTCGCCTCCGGTCAGCGCGATCATGCGCTCGCGATCTACAAGAACATCGCAAGCGATTCTTCGTCGCCCTTCTCCGAAGTCGCGCGCATTCGCGAAGGCTGGGTGCTTGCCGATACCGATTCGGTGGACGAACTCACCAAGCTGCTCGCGCCGCTGACCGATCCGTCCAATCCATGGCACTTCATGGCGAATGAGATTTTGGGTTACGCGCATTATCGCGAAGGCGACATGACGCGCGCGCTGACGACATTCCAGGTGCTCACGAAAGATCCGAACGTGCCAGCCGGTATTCGTGCACGCGCCAATGCGATGGCGACATTCATCGCGGCGGGCGGCGCGAAAGATGTCGGCACCGTGCCGCCGCTTCAGCCCAAAGCAACGCTGCCCGCGCAACAGGCGCAACCGGCGGCGCCACAAGCAACACCCTCACGGTAAGCGATCATGCGTTCACGCACATTTCTATTGGTCGCCGCTGCGTCGGTTATGCTCGCGGGCTGCGATACGTTCGGTCCCCTCGGCGATACGATCGGCAATTGGTTTTCCGGTCCGTCCAAATCCGATCTCAAAGGCGAACGCATTTCGGTGATGACGACGGATCAGGCGTTGCTGCCCGATCCTGCGCTTGCCAAAGTGAAAGTCGTTTTGCCTTCGCCTTATGTGAACACCGAATGGCCGGAGCCCGGCGGTTACGCCGCGAATGCGATGTACCACCTCGAAGCGCGTGGGCCGCTGCGTCAGGAATGGTCTGTCGATGCGGGCAAAGGTTCGGATACGGATTCGCGTTTGACCTCTTCGCCCATCGTCGCGGGCGGGCGCATCTATGTGCTCGACGCGCAAGCGCATCTTTTCGCGTTCGATGCGCATGACGGACATTCGCTGTGGGATGTCGAACTCGCGCCGCGCGGCAAGGACAATTCTTATTTCTTCGGTATGCTCGGCGACAAGAATTCCATCGATCCTTCGAAAGGATTCGGCGGCGGCGTCGGGTATGAAGGCGGCCGCGTGTTCGTGACGACGGGCTTTGGCGATGTGTTCGCGCTGAATGCGGCGACGGGACGGCAAATCTGGAAAACCAACCTCAGCGTTCCCATCGTCAACGCGCCGGTCGCAAACGGCGGACGCATTTTCCTGTCCTCCGAGGACAATCATTTCTACGCGCTCGCCCAGATCGACGGCCGCAAACTTTGGGATCATCAGGGCATTGCGGAAGCAGCCGGTATTCTCGAAAGCACGAGTGCGGCGGTCGCGGGTGAATTCGTCATCGCGCCTTACACCTCGGGTGAATTGTTTGCGTTGCGCGTGCAGAATGGGCGCCCCGCGTGGAACGACATGCTCACACGTTCCGGCACCGTGACGGCTTTGTCCGAACTTGACGATATCGCCGCGCGCCCCGTGGTGGACCGCGATCTCGTCTTCGCGATCAGCCATTCCGGCATCATGGCGGCGATCAATCTCGCGACGGGCGACCGCATCTGGTCGCGCTATATCGGCGGCATCCAGACGCCATGGGCGGCGGGCGATTTTCTTTATGTGCTGACAACGGACGGACAATTGCTGTGCCTGCAGCGCAAGGACGGCTCGGTGAAATGGTTGCATCAATTGCCGCGCTGGGAAGATCCGGACGATAAGAAACATGCGATCGTATGGTCCGGTCCCGTGCTTGTTTCGGACCGGCTTGTCGTCGTGTCCTCGACAGGACGCGCGGTTGCGATCTCGCCCTATACCGGTTCGCATCTTGGCGAAATGGAATTGCCCGGAGGCACGTCCATCGCGCCCATCGTCGCCAACGACACGATGTACGTCCTGACCCAGGATGCGAAATTGGTGGCGTTGAGATAGCGATGGGTCATGCCACTTACACTCGCCATCGTGGGCCGACCCAATGTCGGCAAATCGACGCTCTTTAACCGGCTGGCCGGCAAGCGGCTCGCCATCGTGCATGACGAGCCCGGTGTAACGCGCGACCGCCGCATGGCGGATGGCCGGCTTGGTTCATTGGAATTGAAATTGATCGACACCGCCGGTCTCGAAGACGGCGATGCAGGAATTTTGACGGCGCAAATGCGCGAGCAAACCTTGAAAGCAGTCGAAGGCGCGGACGTGTGCGTATTTCTCACCGATGCGCGCGCAGGCGTCACGGCAGGCGACGAGATCGTTGCGCAATTGCTGCGGCGTGGTGGCAAACCCGTCGTGCTCGCTGCAAACAAATGCGAAGGACGCGCGGCGCATCCGGGTCTTGTCGAAGCATTCCGTCTCGGCTTCGGCGAGCCGATTGCGCTTTCCGCCGAACACGGAACGGGACTGAGCGAACTCGAAGATGCGCTTACGCAATTTGCCGACGAGCCTGTTGAAGAAAGTGGCGAGGAAGAAACCGAAAACGTCGAAGAAAAGCCGTTGCGTCTTGCGATTGTCGGAAGACCCAACGTCGGCAAATCGAGCTTGTTTAATCAGCTTGTCGGTGAAGAACGCGTTGTGACGGGACCTGAAGCGGGCACGACGCGCGACGCGATTGCGGTCGAATGGCATCAGGGCGAACGCGAAATCCTGCTGCACGACACGGCTGGTCTGCGCAAACGCGCGCGCGCTGCGGGTCACGAACTCGAACAACTTTCGATTGCGAGCACGCTCGACGCGATCAAATTCGCCGATTGCGTGATCGTCGTCATCGACGCGACAATGCCGTTCGAACAGCAGGATCTGAAAATCTCCGACCTCATCGCGCGCGAAGGCCGCGCCATCGTGTTTGCCGTCAATAAATGGGATCTGGTCGAAAATCCGTCCGGCGCGATTTCCATGTTGCGTGAGAAATTGGATCGCCTATTGCCGCAAGTCGCGGGCGCTTCGCTCATTGCGATTTCCGCACGCACGAGTGAAGGCATGGAACGCCTCATGCCTGCTGTGTTCGAAGCCGACAAAGCATGGAATACGCGCGTAGCGACGAATGCGATCAATCGTTTCCTCAGCGAAGCGCTTGCGCGTCATCCGCCACCTGCGATCCATGGCCGCCGTGTACGTATTCGTTATATGACGCAAACGAAAAGCCGCCCGCCGACATTCGCGTTGTTCGGCAATCAGCTCAACGCGCTGCCGGAACACTATCTGCGCTATATACAAAACGAATTGCGCGGGGCGTTCGGATTCCGCGGCACGCCGATCAGATTGTTGCTGCGCAATTCGAAAAATCCGTACGTCAAGGATTAGTTTTTGCGGAACGCAACGAGTTCTCCGTTCCTTTCGCATGACGGCGAAAGAAGCTCGACGATCAATGGCGCAACTTCATCCGGCGCGGGCAATGTCTCCGGGTCTTCGCCGGGCATCGCCGCTGCGCGCATCCTTGTGCGCATTGCACCGGGATTGAGGAGATTGGCTTTGACGTTCGTGCCTTCGCATTCAGCAGCGTAAGTCATCGCCAGCGATTCAAGGGCGGCTTTGCTCATCGCATAGCCGCCCCAGAACGGGCGCGGATTTCGCGCAACACCGGATGTGACGAACAGCGCGCGCCCCGCATCAGACGCGAGCAGCAACGGATTCAACGAACGGATAAGTCGGTAATTCGCAGTGATGTTCACATCGAGAAGGTCTTGGAACATTTTCGGTTCGAGATGCGAAATCGGCGTCAGCACGCCAAGCACACCCGCATTGCCAAGGAACGCATCAAGCTTGCCCCAGCGTTCGAAGATCGACGCGCCCAAACGATCAAGTGCGCCGGAATCTTTCAGATTGAGCGGCACGAGCGTCGCCGCACCGCCGAGCGATTTGATCTCATCATCGAGTTCTTCGAGTGCGCCGACTGTGCGCGAAACCGCGATCACATGCGCTCCCGCGCCCGCAAGCGCCTTCGCAGCCGCGCGACCGATTCCGCGCGAGGCGCCGGTCACAAGCGCGATACGGTCAACGAGAGGTTTTGTCATGTTTGTTTCCTGGCGAATAGCGAGTAGCGAGTAGCGAATAATCCCCTATTCGCTACTCGCTACTCGCTACTCGTTATTCGCCCTTAGGCAACTTCCGCGAGCAGCGACAACTGCCCGTCCTTATGCCCTTCCTGATCGGTCAGGCTGATCGGATAAGCGCCGGAGAAACACGCATCGCAGAATTGCGGCGCGGGATCCGCACGCCCGCGCTCACCCATCGCGCGATAAAGGCCATTCATCGAAACGAATGCAAGACTGTCGGCCTGAATGTAGTGCCGCATCTCTTCGACATCCATGCGATGCGCGAGCAAATCTTTCTCGTTCGGCGTATCGACGCCGTAGAAACAGGAATGTGTCGTCGGCGGACTTGCGATGCGGAAATGCACTTCGGCCGCGCCCGCGTCGCGCACCATCTGTACGATCTTTTTCGATGTCGTACCACGCACGATGGAATCGTCCACGAGCACAATGCGCTTGCCCTCAAGCTTTGCGCGATTGGGATTGTGTTTCAGGCGCACACCGAGATGCCGGATGCGATCCGACGGCTCGATGAAGGTACGGCCGACATAATGATTGCGAATGATGCCGAGTTCGAACGGAATGCCGGAGGCCGATGCAAATCCAAGCGCCGCCGGCACGCCGGAATCCGGCACAGGCACAATCATGTCGGCGTCGGCAGGGGCCTCGCGCGCGAGTTCTTCGCCGATGCGTTTGCGTGCTTCGTAAACATTGCGGCCTTCGACGACGGAGTCGGGCCGCGCGAAATAGACATATTCGAAAATGCAGAAGCGATGCGGCTCCTGCTTGAACGGATGATAGGACGTGATGCCGT
Organism: Rhizomicrobium sp.; assembly: GCA_035483375.1. Taxonomy (GTDB): domain Bacteria; phylum Pseudomonadota; class Alphaproteobacteria; order Micropepsales; family Micropepsaceae; genus Rhizomicrobium. The sequence goes on from DATHQA010000007.1 coordinate 6,597, forward strand.
CTTTCGTGATGACGATGACTTCGCCCGGCTCCACGTCGCGCACATAATCCGCACCGATGATATCAAGCGCGCAAGTCTCGGACGCAAGAATCGGCGCGCCGTCAAGCGTGCCAAGCACAAGCGGCCTCACGCCCCACGGATCGCGCACGCCGATGAGTTTCTTCGACGTGAGCGCCACAAGCGAATAAGCACCCTCGACCTGTTTCAACGCATCGATGAGACGATCCACGATCGGCCCGTAATGGCTGCGCGCGGCGAGATGAATGATGACTTCCGTATCGGAGGTCGATTGGAAGATCGCGCCTTCGCGCACGAGATTCTCGCGCAGCGTGCGGGCATTCGTCAGATTGCCGTTATGCGCAAGCGCGATGCCGCCGCCCACGAGATCGGCGAACATCGGCTGGATGTTGCGTATGATCGATCCGCCTGTCGTCGAATAACGCACATGGCCGAGCGCGTAGGAGCCTTTCAACTTCTTCGCGGAATCGCTGTTCTTGCCGAATATGTCGCCGATCAATCCGGGATGACGTTCGGCGATGAATTGCATGCCGTCATAAGTGACGATGCCTGCCGCTTCCTGCCCGCGATGCTGGAGCGCATGCAGGCCGAGCACGGTGAGCGCGCCCGCATCCGTATGGCCGTAAATGCCGAACACGCCGCATTCCTCATGCAGCTTGTCGTCATCGAACGGATTGGTAAACAAAGGAGTGGTCATGGTTTGTCGCCGCCTCCTGTCGTCTCGATAAGCTTGTCTAGCGCGCGGCGATCTTCCGCGCCATAGGTTTTACGAGGGAGTCTTTTCGGTGCGCTGCGGTCGGCTTCGCGCAAGGGTCGCGGCTTGGGCATTACGGCGTCCGTGGTGTCGGTTTGCGCGTCGGCGGCAGCGACCGCGTTTTTGTCATGGTCGGGCACGAGCGAAAGCAGCACCTCGCTGGAACTCTGGATAAGCGGCAGGGTCTTGGCCTGCGCCATCCAGTCGGGCTGGCTTTTCACAGGCACGAAAGACGAAAACACGAAATAGGCAAACCCGATGATCGCGAAACCACGGATGATTCCGAATGCGGCACCGAGCGCGCGATCGAGCGTACCGACGGGCGAATGCTTCACGCTGTCGGCAAAGCGATAGCTGATATAGGAGAGCGGCAATAAAACGACGAGGAACACACCCGCATATCCCGTCACGCTGCCGAGCCAGGAAGGCGTGATGCGGCCATGCAGATAGCCCGCAACCGACGGCCCGAAATAGAGCGTGGCGAACGCAGCCGCGGCCCAGGCGAAAACGGACAGCGTCTCCTTCACGAAGCCGCGATACATCGCATAGCCCGCGGATACGAGGAGGATCGCACCGACCGCCAGATCCACGAACGAGATATTGAAGCCGCTCATGATTCCCTATTCTACCACGCCTGGCCGTGTTTTCCGGCGTGTGCGAAGGCTCTGGCCTGCGAAACTCATCAATTCATCCACCGTTTCGATGCGGCGAAGTTCGAGACCGAAATCTTCCGTCTTCGTACCCACCGGGATCACGGCGCGCCTGAAGCCGAGTTTCACGGCTTCCTTGAGCCGCAGTTCCGCCTGCGGCGCGGGCCTGACGGCACCCGAAAGGCTGATTTCCCCGAAAAACACGCAGTCATTCGGCAAGGCTTCTCCGGCATGGGATGAGATCAGCGCCGCAGCAGCGGCCAGATCGGCGGCCGGTTCACCGATTTTCAGTCCGCCAGCCACATTGAGATAGACATCGTGAGCCGAGATTCCAAGGCCTGCACGCGCGTCGAGCACGGCTAAGATCATGGCAAGCCTGCCTGAATCCCAACCGACCACTGCTCTGCGTGGCGATCCATAACCGGCGGGGGCGACAAGCGCCTGAACCTCCACAAGCACGGGCCGCGTGCCTTCCAGCCCTGCGAACACCGCATTGCCGGGCGCGCGCACGGCGCGGTCGCCGAGGAACAGCGCCGATGGGTTCGCAACTTCGGAAAGCCCCCTGCCCGTCATTTCGAACACGCCGATTTCATCGGTCGCGCCGAAGCGATTCTTCGCCGAGCGCAAGATGCGGAAATGATGGCCGCGCTCGCCTTCGAAATAGAGCACCGCGTCGACAAGATGCTCGACGGCCTTTGGCCCCGCGATCTGGCCGTCCTTCGTGACATGGCCGATGAGGAGCAACGCGGCTCCCGAGGCTTTCGCGTAGCGCACGAGATCGAACGATGCCGTGCGCACTTGCGCAATCGTTCCCGGTGCGGTTTCGAGCGAGGACGTCCAGATCGTCTGGATGGAGTCGATGGCGATGACACCGGGCACGGGACCGGATTCGACAGTCGCGAGAATATCCTCCACGCAAGTCGCCGAACCCAATTGCACAGGACTTTCGGACAATCCCATGCGGCTCGCGCGCAGCCGCACCTGAGCCATCGCCTCTTCGCCGGAGATGTAAACCGCCGAGCCGCCGCGTTGCGCGTAAGACGCAAGCGCCTGCAATATCAATGTCGATTTGCCGACACCCGGATCGCCGCCGATGAGAAGCGCCGAACCGGGCACAAGTCCGCCGCCGCAAACGCGGTCGAATTCCGCAACGCCCGTTTCACGACGCGGCGGCGAAGCATCTTCGGTTTTCAGATCTTCGAGCGCGAAGGGCCTGCCGCGGTTCGCGCGTTTGACGCCCGCACCGATAGGCGGCGGCGCACCTTCTTCAACGATCGTATTCCAGCCATCGCATGCGTCGCAGCGGCCGGACCATTTGGCGTGCACAGCGCCGCAGGCCTGGCATACGAAGGCGGGTTGCGCGCGCGCCATTCAGGCTCGCACCTCCATCTTGATCGGGCCGTCTGCGCGGCCATGGATGAATTGATCGACGAACGCATTGCCGCTCGAGTCGATATGCTCCGTCGGCCCATCCCAGATGATCTTGCCCTTGTAGAGCATCGCGATCTTGTCGGCGATCTTGCGCGCGCTTGCCATGTCATGCGTGATCGAAAGCGTGGTGACGCCCATGCGCTCTACCGTCGAAACGATGAGATCGTTGATGACATCGGCCATGATGGGATCGAGACCCGTTGTCGGTTCATCGAAGAAGATAATGTGCGGATCAGACGCGATGGCGCGCGCAAGGCCCACGCGCTTCTGCATGCCGCCCGACAATTCCGACGGCGACAACATCGCGACGTCTGCAGACAATCCGACCTTCGCAAGTTTCTCGATGGCGATATCCTTCGCCTGTTTGCGATCCATGCCGCGGCCTTGAATGAGGCCGAATGCGACATTCTCCCAAACGCGCAAACTGTCGAACAACGCAGCGCCCTGAAACAGCATGCCGAATTTCTTCAAATACGCATCGCGCGCGCGGCCGCGCAGCTTCGTCACTTCTTCGCCATCCACGAAAATCTGGCCTGCATCGGGGCGCAGGATTCCGAGCACGCATTTAATCATCACCGATTTGCCCGTGCCCGAACCGCCGATGACGACAAGCGACTGACCCGCATCGATCTTCAGATCGACGCCGTCGAGCACGACCTTGTTCCCGAAGCGTTTCTTCACGCCTCGCAATTCGACCTTTGGTGTGCCGTTCGTCATGTCACTTCGCGAAGATGACGGAGGTGAGGATGTAATTCGATGCGAGAATGAGGATCGATGCCGACACGACCGCATTCGTCGTCGCCGCACCCACACCCTGCGCGCCGCCCTTGGAATGGAACCCATTGTAACAACCCATCAGCGCGATGATGAATCCGAACACGGCAGCCTTGATGAGGCCGGACGTGATGTCCTGATTGGTGACGAATTCCATTGTGTTTTTCAGATAGACGGGCCCGCTGAAATTAAGGCTTTGCGTCGCCACTGTGTAGCCGCCGAAGACGCCGATGGAATCGGCAATCGCGACAAGGATCGGCATCGAAACCACGGCAGCAATCAAACGCGGCACGACGAGATATTTGATCGGATTGGTCGAGAGCGTTGTCAGCGCATCGATCTGTTCGGTCACGCGCATCGTGCCGATCTCGGCTGCAATCGCGGCAGCAACGCGCCCCGCAACCATCAGGCCCGCAATCACCGGTCCAAGCTCGCGCGTGATGCCAAGCACAACAATCTGCGGCACGAACGCTTCCGCGCCGTAACGATCACTGCCGATGAAAATCTGCAGCGCCAGCACGCCACCCGTGAAAAATGCCGTGAGTCCCACAACGGGCAATGAGAAATATCCGATGCGCAGAATCTGTTGCAGCGTAAGCCAGCCGTAAACGGGCGGCCGCACGCAATTGATGATGGCCGATGCCGTGAACGACGATAATCTTCCGACTTGCGCAAGGAATGCCAGAACCACGCGGCCGATCGCGGCGAAAATGTTCATCGAGCGATGGCCCCGTCGGTGTAGCGGCGCGCGACGCGTGCACTGAGCGATGTGAGAATCTCATAAGGCGCGGTGCCCGCCACCGCCGCCATTTCATCGAGCGAAATCGTGTCGCCGATAAACTCAACTTCGCCGCCGACCGTCAATTGATGATCGGGCACCGCACTCACATCGAGTGTGATGAGATCCATCGAAACGCGGCCCGCGATGGGCACCGCGCGCCCCGCAATCGCCGCTTTTCCCCGATTGCCGATCGCACGCATGAGTCCGTCCGCGTAACCCAGAGCCACGGTTGCGAGGGTGGTTGGCCGCTCGATCCGGAACGAGGCTCCGTAACCAACGCTCTCGCCCCTGT
>DATHQA010000008.1:0-2075 GCA_035483375.1 Rhizomicrobium sp.
CGACATCTGGTTCTGCCGCGAGGTGCTGCCGCTGGAGGCGACGCTCATGCAATATCTCCGCCGCAACTGGGCGAATGCGAGCGACATCGCCGATCTCAGGCAGGATGTTTATGTGCGCGTGTATGAAGCCGCGCAGAGGCAACGTCCCGATTCCGCGAAATTCTTCGTGCTCGCGATCGCGCGCAATCTGCTTATCGATCGCGTGCGCCGTGCGCGTGTGGTCCCGATGGAAACAGTGACGGATCTCGAGGCGCTGGCTGTTGCCTCGCAGGATGTGGGCGCCGACCGCGTGGTGATGGCGCGCGATGCGCTGAGCCGTTTGCAAACCGCGCTTGAACATCTTGCGCCGCGCGCGCGCGAAGCCGTGCTTCTCAGCAAGGTTGAAGGGCTTTCGCGCCGGCAGATCGCGCAGCGCATGGGCATCGCCGAAGATACGGTCAAGCATCATCTCGTGCACGGCATGCATACGTTGGCCGAGCAATTGTATGGCGAACTGCCGGATGCGGCCCGGAGGAAATTATGAGCGGGCAACAAAGCGAGGCCGATGCAATGAATGTCGGTTTGCAGGCGGCAACATGGCTTGAGCGCCGTTATCACGATGCTTGGAAGGAGAGCGATCAGGCCGCGCTCGATTCTTGGCTTTCGCAATCGCTCGCGCATCGCATTGCTTATCTGCGTTTGGAAGATGCATGGCGTTACGCGGATCGTCTTTCCGCGTTGCGCAATGTATCGCGCGAGGCGCCCAAACAAGCGAGCCGCGCGCGGGCGGTTTTCCGCAACATCGCTGCGTTTGCAATTGTTGTCGCCGCGATTGGCGCGGGCGTCATGGCCTATCTCAATGCGCCGCATGAGCAGATTTATGAGACTGCCGTTGGCGGGCATCGGCATGTTGCGTTGAGCGATGGCTCACAAGTCGAACTTAATACCGATACGGTTTTGCGCCTGTCGGACAGCGCCTCGCGCCGCATCGTCACGCTCGAAAAGGGCGAGGCGTATTTTCAGGTCACGCATGATGCGAAGCGTCCGTTCGTTGTGATTGCCGATGGCGAACGCATCACCGATCTCGGCACGAAATTCCTTGTGCGGGCTTATCCGCACAAGGTGCGGGTCGCCGTGTTCGACGGCCGCGTGCAATTCGATCCCGCGGCAAAGGATGGAAACAAGCGCACGGCGCTTTTGACGGCGGGCGATGTGCTGCTCGCGACGAACGATTCTCAATCCGTGCAGCGTAAAAGTACGGCGGTGCTCGCGAAAGATCTCGGCTGGCGTCAGGGCGTCATCACGCTCGACAATACGACGCTTGCCGATGCGGCGGCGGAGTTCAATCGCTACAACACGAAAAAGCTTGTCGTCGCCGATAGCGAAGCAGCGCATCTGAAGATCATGGGCACGTTCCGCGCGGATAATGTCGGCGCCTTTGTCAGCGTCGCGCAGGATATTTTCGGGCTTCGCGTCGAAAACAGGAATTCGGAAACGGTGATCTCGCGTTGAACGGCGAGAGCCATTTGAGGAAATCAAAGAGGGGAATATGAGAAAAAACACCACATTGAAGGCAGCGCTTCTCTGCTGTGCGTCCGCGGCGATGCTTGCAAGTCCCGCCTGGGCGACGCGGTTCGATATTCCCGCGGGCGATCTTAAAACGGCGCTTGCCGATTATGTGACGCAAACCGGCGCACAGCTTGCGATTTCCGCCGATGCCGTGAAAGGCGCGCATAGCGATGGCGTGCGGGGCGATCTTTCGAATGACGATGCGCTCGAACATATCCTCGCAGGGACAGGCTTCATCGTGCATCGCCATGGCGGCTCGATGGCGATTGTGAGGAACAATCGGCAGGCCGATGATTCCGTCGAAGTGCATCTGGCGGCGGCGCCCGCGGCAAGCGTATCCGGTTCGCCGCTCGAAACCGTGACGGTGACGTCGTCCAAAATCGGCGGCGATGTGCAAAATATCCCGATCTCGATCACGGCCATGTCGCAGGAGCAGTTGACACAAACGCAAACAGCCGGCGGCCCCGATCTCGTGAAGCAGGTTCCGAACCTGACATTCTCGAAAACGAATTTCACCGGCTACAACA
>DATHQA010000009.1:0-2031 GCA_035483375.1 Rhizomicrobium sp.
GGAATTTCCGAAATCGCGGTTTCGCAATATCTGACGCAAGGCATCCGCGCGCTGGCCGATATTCTTTATGGCGAGCCTCCGAATGTGCGGAGGAAGCCATGAGCAGCTTCGGCGGGAACATGGATGCGTTGTCGTCTGCCGCGCATATCGAGCAGCGTGCGGCTGATTGGATAGAGCGCCGCGATTTCGGGCGGTGGACGAAAGCGGATGATGCGGCGCTCGATGCCTGGCTCGAAGAATCCGTCGATCATAAAGTGGCGTTTTATTGGCTCGATTTCAGCTGGCAACGCACTGCAAGACTCACGGCTTTGAAGCCTGCAAATCGGCAAACGGAAGATGCGCCAATCCGCGCCCCGCGGATTGGCGTTGCGAGAATCTTCGTGGCCGCGTTTGCCGCTGCCGTGCTTTGCGCGGGAAGTGCCTATGAATGGCTCGGTTTGCCGCGAGCGCAGACCTACGCGACGGAGGTCGGCGGCCATCGTATCGTAAAGCTCGAGGATGGATCGCTGGTCGAGCTCAACACAGATACCGTCGTCGAGATCGCCGCGAGCGCGGACAAACGCGAAGTGTGGCTTACGAAGGGCGAAGCGTTCTTCGAGGTGAAGCACGATGTAGCACGCCCGTTCACCGTGACCGTAGGCGCGCATCGTATTACCGATCTCGGAACGAAATTCCTTGTCCACCGCCAGGCGGATCGCGTGGCCGTTTCGGTTGTCGAAGGCCGTGCGCGGCCCGAAACCGATGCGATGGGCGTGAAGATGCGAGCCGTGGAGCTCGTGCCAGGCGATGTGGGTCTTGCGACAACCAATGCATTGTCTGTTTCCCACAAAGCGGCGGCGGCGCTTGTGAGCGAACTTGGATGGCGGCGCGGCGTTCTTATTTTCCACGATACGGCGCTTATCGAAGCGGCTGCCGAATTCAATCGCTACAACGAGCAGAAATTGGTCATTGCCGATTCCGCCACGGCAAAGCTCACCGTCGACGGAACGTTCCCATCAAACCGGATAGCCATATTCGCACGCGTGGCACGCGATGTCCTGGGATTGAGGGTCGAGGAACACAGCAACGAGATTGTGATCTCGCGCTGAAGACGAACATTGCGCCTTTGAGCGCTGGTCAGGGGGAATGATGTTAAAATCCAACTATTCTTCTACCGCCGTCGCAGGTGCGCTTTGCGCCGTGATGCTGACAGGTTTCGCATCTGCGAAGGATTTCAATATTCCGGGCGGCGATCTCAAGACGGTGCTGGACGCTTATGCCGCGCAAGCAGGCGTACCACTGATCTTTTCGGGCGCAACCGTAAAGGGCACGCACAGCAACGGTGCGAAAGGCGATCTTTCCGCAGACGCGGCGCTTTCGCATATTCTTGAGAATACGGGTTTTGGAATATTGCATGAATCGGGCGCGATCGCGATCGTGCGCACCACATCGCGTGGTGCCGACGAAGCAATGCCTGCGAGAATCGCCGCGGCGCCCGCGCCTGCGGCCGCAAACGTGTCACTTGAAACCGTGACCGTGACGTCATCAAAAATCGGCGGCGATGTGCAGAACATCCCGATCTCCATCACTGCGCTTTCGCAGGAGCAATTGACCGCCACGCAAACCGCCGGCGGACCGGATCTTATCAAACAAGTTCCGAACATGACATTCACGAAGACGAATTTCTCCGGCTATTCGATTCAGCTGCGCGGCATCGGCACGCAGGCAATTTCCGTGACGACCGATCCCGCGGTGGCCGTAGCGCTGAACGACATACCGTTCATCCGCAATCATTTCTTCGAACAGGAATTCTACGATCTTAGCCAGGCAGAAGTGCTGCGCGGACCGCAAGGTACGCTTTACGGCCGTAACGCGACGGCGGGCGTGGTCAATCTCATCACGGCGAAGCCCAGCGACCAGTTCGAGGCCATGGCATCCGTCGATCTCGGCAATTATCAGCAGCGCCGCTTCGAAGGCATGGTCAATATCCCGATCATCGATGATCGCGTCGATCTGCGCGTCGCGGGCGAATGGACGAAGCGGCAGGGCTAT
>DATHQA010000010.1:0-6856 GCA_035483375.1 Rhizomicrobium sp.
AGCACAAGCCTGCCGGCCGCAGGCTTGATCGCGCGGCGTTCTTTCAGCCCCACATCGAAGGGCGGTTCGCCGAATTTGATCCAGCCCTGCTTGGCGTCGTCGTCCTCGATCGCATCGGGCAACGCAACGTAATAGGCCGAACTGATCCAGCCTTTCTGATGGATGTGATTGGTGTGGAAACCGCAATCGTGCAGGCGCGACGACCACGAACCCGCATACAGGAATTGCGCCGCGCGCCGCCCGGCAAGCGGATGTTGCGGATGATCTTTCAATCCCGCGATATAGCGCCCGACGGCTTCGTCGATGCGCTGGCGCAACGCTTCGATGGGCGCATGACCCGCGCCGAATAAATTTTCCAGCGTCTGCGTACCGCCGCGCAAAGTCTGGTTCGTGAATTCGCGTTTGTCGGTGTGAAGGCGGTCGAGATAATCGTTGAGCGCGGCATTGAACGTTTCCATATCCGCAAAACCTTGCGGCGGCTCAAGATCGAACACCTGCACGAAATTCTCGTAATCGTTGAGCAATTCCGCACGTTCGTCGCCAAGCAGCGAAAGCGCATTGCCCCAGATCGCAAGCGCGCCCTGATGGAACGGCTCGCGCGCAAGCGCGCGCTCGGCCATGTTCACGCTTTTCTTTGTGTCGCCCGCGCAGAGAAGCGTGCGCGCGAAATTGCTCCAGGCCTGTGCGCTGTCCGATTCAAGCCGTACGGCGCGTTCATGCGCGCGGATCGCGCTTTCGAAATCGTGCTGGCCCGCAAACGCCTGCGCAAGGCCGTCTTGTGCCGCGGCATTGTCGGGCATGAGTTTCGCGGCCTGCGCATAAGCCTCGCGCGCGTCTTCGAAGCGCTCCAATTGCAAAAGGAAGTGCGCTTTGCCGAGCGGCAGGATTCCCTGTTGTGGGAACGCCGTAGCCACCTGATCATAGGAGCGCAGGAACATGTCGCTGCGCGCGAGCCGATAAAGCAATTGGTTGAGATCGGTGTGCGCCGCCATATCGAGCGGATTGCGCGCAATTGCGCGTTCGTAACTCGCAATCGCTTCTTCGCTGCGTCCCATTGCCTGCAACGCGCCCGCGCGGGCACGATCCGTCGCGGGAAGATCAGACACGATGCGTTGCGCATCGTCGAAACATTGCAACGCCTCGGCATTGCGGCGTTGCGCGGACAGCGAAACGCCGAGATTGTGTTTCAACGCCGCCATCTGGCGCGGCGCGCGCTGGGCCTGCACAATCGCCTGGCGCGCAAGCTGCTCGGCCTGGCGCGGACGGCCCAGACTGTTGAGCGCAGCAACAAGGCTTTGCTTCGCGCGCAGGAAATTGGGCTGATATTTGAGCGCCTCGCGATAGGCTTTCTCCGCGCCCGCATAGTTCTCTTTGTCGGCGAGCGCGAGGCCCAGATTGAGATGCGCCTCCGCATAATTGGGCTTGAGCTTGATCGCCTCGCGGAACGCCGTGACCGCCTCGTCCGCGCGTCCCGTTTCCTTTAACAGATGGCCCAGATTGTTGTGCACCTGCGGCTGGGCGGGCTTCATCATGAGCGAGCGGCGATAAAGCGCTTCGGCTTCCGGCATGCGGCCCTGCGCGCGGCGCAACAGACCAAGCAATTGCAGCGCATCGGGCTCGTCGGGATGAAGGCGCAGGATGTGCAACAGCGCTCTTTCGCCTTCCACCGCATCGCTCTTCTGCAGATGCGCAAATGCCTGTTGCAGCAGCGTGCGCAGTTCCGGCTCCTTCGTCGCGGTCTCAAGCTGGATCATGGATGTGCCTATGCGCGATCTGTGCGCGCCGCGCAACCGCTCGCCACGATAGCGTTCTGGAACGCATGGATCGCGGTTTCATGGCGCGGCGAAAGACGGCCGGTTTCATAGATGCCCGCATCGAGATTGCGCTGCACGGCCTCTGTGATCGCAATGTCCTCGGCTGTGACGATGGCGGAGGATTTCATTGCGCGCTCAATCTCGCTTTGCGGCAGGTCTTCGGGGAAGAAATAGAGGTAATCGAGTTCCGTCACCTCGGGCCCGCGCGGCCAGATGCGTTCCATCATCACGCCGTTCGCATAGATATTGATGCCGAGGCATGGCCACATCCATGCCCATAATCCGCTTACCGCCGCGCCGTCGCGCGCAGGCGCGTGCGAGAAAACAATCGGCCAAGCAATCTCATTCTCATATTTCGGCGAAACGATTGCGGCGTCGAGACCGGGATGTACGACAGGTATGTGATAGCCCTCAAGATAATTCTCGACATAGGTTTTCCAATTGCAGCGGATCTCGTGCCGGCTGCGATGGAAATAGCGGAAGGTCTCAAGCGGCAAATGTTTCGCGCGCGCTTCGAGCGGCGCAATTGACCCGTTGAGCGGCGCGGCATTCGTATCGAGGTTAATGAACACAAATCCGCGCCAGCTTTCGCATGCGACAGACACGAGTCCGTAATCGCGCACATCGAAATCCGATGCCGGTCCGAAATCGCGCGCCGCCTGCAAGCGTCCGTCCAATCCGTATCGCCAGCCGTGATAGCGGCAGGTGAGCGCAGCCCCGCACACGCCTTCGCCGTCTTCCGCCAAGGGCCCTGCGCGATGGCGGCACATATTGTGGAAACAGCGGATCGTGCCATCCGCGCTTTTCACGGCGATAAGCGGATAACCCGCAATCGTCGCGGCGACATAGGCGCCCGCCTCGCCGAAATTCGTTTTATGCGCGAAGAGCAGCCAATTCCGGCCAAAGATTTCGCGCCGCTCGCGCGCATAAATCTGCGGATCGCGATAGGCGTCCGCGTCCAATGTCACAGGCGAAAGACCCGTCATACCCCCAATCTATCAGGTACGGGCCGCCCTTGCGAAGCGGCGCGTGCGCCCCTAGTTTGGCTTATCGCTATACGGGAAAGAAAAATGTCCGCACGCTTTCAAGGCACCGACAAATATGTCGCCACAGACGATCTGCGCATCGCGGTGAATGCCGCCATCACGCTGGAACGGCCGCTCCTTATCAAGGGCGAGCCCGGCACCGGCAAGACGCAATTGGCTTATGAGGTGTCGGGCGCGCTCGATGCGCCGCTTATCACGTGGCATGTGAAATCCACGACGAAAGCGCAGCAGGGCCTTTACGAATATGACGCGGTGACGCGGCTGCGCGATTCCCAGCTCGGCGATGCGCGCGTGAAGGATGTGAAGAATTATATCAAGCGCGGCAAATTGTGGGATGCGTTCGACAGCGAGAAGCGGCCCTTGCTGCTCATCGACGAGATCGACAAGGCCGATATCGAATTCCCCAACGATCTGTTGCTGGAACTGGATCGCATGGAATTTTTCGTCTATGAAACGGGCGAGACGATCAAGGCGGCGGTGCGCCCCATCGTCATGATCACGTCGAACAATGAAAAGGAATTGCCGGACGCGTTTTTGCGCCGCTGCTTCTTCCACTACATCAAATTTCCCGACCGCGAGACGATGCAGAAGATCGTCGATGTGCATTATCCCGATATCAAGCAGAAGCTCGTGAGCGAGGCGCTCAACGTCTTCTATCAAATCCGCGATGTGCCGGGCATGAAGAAGAAGCCGTCCACGAGTGAATTGCTTGACTGGCTGAAACTGTTGCTGAACGAGGACGTGCCGCCGGAAGCGCTCAAGGAGCGCGACCCGACCAAGCTCATCCCGCCGCTGCATGGCGCGCTTCTGAAGAATGAACAGGACGTGCATCTGTTCGAACGCCTCGCCTTCCTCGCGCGAAGGGAAACCCGCACTTGATGCGTGCCGCCGCCGCGCTTCTGGCGCTTGCGTGGGCAGCACCCGCGCTCGCGCAGAATGTCGGCGCGGATGATTTCGCCGATGGCGGCAATGGCGCCAAACGTCATGTCGCATCGGGCTTTGTGTGTCCCGCCAAGATCGGCATTTTCGAGCGCGATGCGGTCGGCGAATACGATCCCATAGCGGGCGCGGATTTCTGCGCCTATTCCGCGCTCGATGGCGTTTACGGCACGATCACGCTTACGCCGATCAGCGACGGTTATGACGCCAAAACCTCGCTTGCGCCTTCGTTCGAGGAACAGGAAGGCACGGGCGGCCGCAAGATTGCGGAGACCACGCTCAAGATCGGCGCCGAACCGCTGGCCGTCTATACGCGCACCTATCAGACCGCGAAGCTCGAGGATTTGAATTACAGCATATTGTTCGCGGGCTCCGCAGTGAAGAACTGGGCGGTCGAGGCGACGATTGAATTCGCCGATCCGCGCGACACGCCGGAGGAAAAGGAATTCCTCGCCGCGGTTTACAAGTCGGCCCTCACACAGATCGCGAAATAGGAGGCGGCCATGTTTTTCCAATTCTTCGATGAGTTGCGCGCCGCCAAGGTGCCCGTGACGCTGAAGGAATATCTCGCGCTCATGGATGCGCTCGACAAGGATGTCATCGATCTGAAGGTCGATGAATTCTATTATCTTTCGCGCACTGCGCTTGTGAAGGACGAGCGCAATCTCGACAAATTCGACCGCGTGTTCGGCCATGTGTTCAAAGGGCTGGAGGCGATGGATGCGAGCCTTGTCGCCCAAATCCCCGAAGAATGGCTGCGCGCGCTCAACGAGAAATTCCTCACCGAAGAGGAAAAGAAACAGATCGAGGCGCTGGGCGGTTGGGACAAACTGATGGAGACGCTGAAACAGCGTCTCGAAGAACAGAAGAAACGCCATGAAGGCGGCAACAAGATGATCGGCTCGGGCGGCACCTCGCCGTTCGGCAACTCCGGCTATAATCCCGAAGGCGTGCGCATCGGGCAGGACAAATCGCGTCACGGCCGCGCGGTGAAAGTGTGGGACAAGCGCGAATACAAGAACCTCGACGATTCCGTCGAACTCGGCACGCGCAATATCAAGGTGGCGCTGCGCCGGTTGCGCAAATGGGCGCGCGAGGGCGCGGAAACCGAACTCGATCTGCCCGGTACGATCAAGAATACGGCGAACAAGGGCTATCTCGATCTGAAGCTCGTGCCCGAACGCCACAACACTGTGAAGGTTCTCATCTTCTTCGATATCGGCGGTTCGATGGATGCGTATATCCGTCTTTGCGAGGAATTGTTCAGCGCCGCCAAGACCGAATTCAAGCACATGGAATTCTTCTATTTCCACAATTGCCTGTACGAAAGCGTGTGGAAGGACAATCGCCGCCGCCACAACGAGAAAACCAACACCTGGGACGTGCTGCACAAATTCCCGCACGATTACAAAGTGCTTTTCGTCGGCGACGCAACGATGAGCCCTTACGAGATCACCTATCCCGGCGGCAGCGTGGAGCATTGGAACGAAGAAGCGGGCGCCATCTGGCTCGACCGCGTGACGCAGATCTACGAACACGTCGTGTGGCTCAACCCCACCGGCCAGAAACATTGGGAATATTCGCCGTCGATCAGTCTCATCAATCAGATCCTGGGCGGGCGCATGTTCCCGCTCACGCTTTCGGGCCTTGACGGCGCGATGCGCGAGCTGAACAGGTGAGTTCTGCTCCCGCCGCGCGCGCTTCGGGCGCAAGCGTGCGGTTCGCGACATGGGCCGATGCGAACGCGATTGCACGAACGCTTGGGCATGCATTCCTCGACGATCCTGTGCTCATGTATTTCCTGCCCGATGAACGCACACGCGCGGCCAAGCTGCCGCGTCTGTTCAGGATGCTGTTCAAGCTCGGTCTGCCGCATGGCGCGTGTTATGTGACGGGCGGTTGCGAAGCGGTGACGCTATGGCGGCCGCCGGATCGATGGCATTTGTCGTTCTGGGAATACATTTTGAACGGACCGGAACTGCTCGGCATTTTCGGCGCAGGCGCGCTCAACGCGATGACGATGATGGATCGCATCGAGAAAGTCCATCCCAAGAAACCGCATTGGTATCTGCAAACCATCGGCACTGAGCCTGCGATGCAGGGCAAAGGCTATGGCAGCCTTATCATGCGCGACCGTCTCGCTGCGACGGATGCGGCGAGTGTGGATTGCTATCTCGAATCGAGCAAGATCACGAACATCCCGATCTATAAAAGCTTCGGCTTCGAGGTGACGGGCGAGATCAAAATCCCGAATGGCCCCACGCTGTGGCCCATGTGGCGCAACGCGCGGTAATTGTCACAAAACAGTCCGACGGGAAGTGTTGAATCCGTCAGTCGTGGCCCTTGCGCTTAGTGTCTGCGCCTGCTTCGATTGCCTCTGCTGAAAAGGATGCTCCCATGCTGCAAGTCCATCATCTCAACAATTCGCGTTCGCAACGCATCCTGTGGCTGCTTGAGGAATTGGGCGTGCCGTATGAGATCGTGCATTACCAGCGCATGCAGCCCGTGCCGCTCGCGCCGCCGGAATTGAAAAAGGTGCATCCGCTCGGCAAATCGCCCGTCATTACCGATGGTGGCAACACGATCGCGGAGTCCGGCGCCATCGTTGAATATATCCTCGAGAAATACGGCGATGGACGCATGCGGCCTGAGCGCGGCGCGAAGGATCATGTCAAATATATCGAATGGATGCATTTCGCGGAGGGCTCCGCGATGCTGCCGCTGCTCATGGCGCTTTACATGCGCGTGCTGGGCGATGCGGCGATGATGCTGCGCCCGCGCATCGATGGCGAGATCGCCAATCATCTGGCCTATATGGAAGAGGGGCTCGGCGAGCGCGAATTCTTTGTCGGCAACGCGCTCACGGGTGCCGATATCATGCTGACCTTTGTGCTCGAAGCGGCCGACACCGGCGGCGACGGTTTGAAACCCTATCCGGCGCTGACGCGCTATCTCGAACGCATCCACGAACGGCCCGCCTACAAACGCGCCATCGAAAAAGGCGGGCCTTACGCGCTGCTGCGGCGGTAGTTACCCAGATTGTCGTAGCCCGCCGGA
>DATHQA010000011.1:0-2155 GCA_035483375.1 Rhizomicrobium sp.
CGCGGCCTCCCCACTCTGTGCGGCCGATGAGACGGCCGATCTCGCGCGAGGGTCTCGACCTCGGGGCCGGCGCGCGGGCGATGCTGCCTGCTTCGACCTTCCGATTCTGCAAAATCGCCTGCGACACATAGTACCGGTAACGCACGCCGAGCTTGTTCGCATGCGTCGGGCCCATGCGGTTGCCGCGGTCGTCAAAGAGGCGGCCGGTCAAAAGGGCGGCAGCGCCCCTGAGCCGGACCTGCGGGCGACGGCGTTGGCGGCGCGCTTGGCCTGCACGGCCTCGAACAAATCGCGGCCGAGTATCGGCTCATGCTCGCCGCGATGCACCTCACCCCCGATAGGGGACCTCGCCGAGGTAGAACCGGTTCTTGAGCAGATGGGCGAGCGATCCCACGCCGAAGCAGATACCGTCGAATGGGCTTCGCCGCGTATTGGCGATGGAAATCCTGCCTTGCCATCTATGTTTCGTTCGGAGGACGCGCCACAGCTTTCAATCGGTGGTGGACTGCAAAAAAGCAATCAACTTGGTGCGGTCCTCGGCCGACGCGAGCCCACCATACGGCTTCATGTTGTTGCCAGGCACGACCTCATCGGGTTTCGCGATGAAGCTGTCGAGCTTTCCCGTGTCCCACACGAAGTCCGCGCCCTTCATAGCGCTGGAATAGACGAAGTTCGGCAGCGAACCGGCTTTCCTTCCGATGATGTTGTGTAGGTTCGGACCCAGGCGATTGTCGCCTTCCTTGGTCGTATGGCAGGTTCGGCATGCGTTGTTGAATATCAGTTGCCCCGACCCGGCGTCGGCGCCCGCGCGCACGGGCTCCTGGGGCACGGCCGCGGACGACAGCAGAATCAGGAACGTAGAGCAGGCTAGCCCGACGATCGGAATTCGTGGCATGAAGGCCTCCATGTGTGCCCTGCAATGGAACACGCGTTGGAGATAATACGTTCTTCCGTATGCGAGATCGCAGGGATGTTATCCGCCATAGATTGCACAACATTCCGCAAGGTCAATCGCACGAAAGCCGTGTTTCGCGGAAGTAAACCAAAGCGGCGCGATGTTCGAAAACACGCCAGTTGTCAGCGAACCGGTCTGCGGGGCAAATTCCCTGCTAACAGGGAAAATAGCGCGAAAGCTTGCCAATAGATTCGGACTGCGGAAATTCCGGCTTTATGGTGCGGATTTTTACGAGTCGCATGGCACACCTCACTTTGCTCCCAGCGGCGCGGCTCGCATTCGAGCGAGGAGGTCACGACTTCGCCAAGTTTGTGCAGCGTCGAACTGCCGCATATGCCGCAAGCGCAAGGCGCTGGTTAGACGATGCGCTCGCGCGGAAGATTTTCCGGAAGCGGACGGCGCTCCAGCCGGACGCCGGCTGCGTTTTTCCTTCAACGCCGCGGGGGCCGCGATCTCGGCCTTGATCTCTTCCTCTGTCTGGGTTTCCTCAGGATCGGAGATGGCGAGTGCGAGTTGCTCGATGAGAGCTTGCGTGAACACGGCTTCGTGCGCCCATGAGATTCGTTTCGACGATCGCGAGGATTCCCGCCACGATTCTTCGGACGCCAGCCGCATTGGGATGTTTCCCATCGCTCAACATCAGTCTCGGATGGCCGAAGACGCCCTGCAGAAAAAATGGATAGCGTGGGATCTTATGCTTCGCCGCGAGCGTGGGATAGATCGCGTCGAACGTGGCTTTGTACGCGGGGCCGAATTTGGGAAGCGACAACATGCCCGCGAGGATCACGCGAGCGCCTTCTGCTTTGCAGATTCTTATGATGTTATCGATATTGTCGAAGGTAGTCCGTGGGTCGGTCCCGTTCAACATGTCGTTGCCGCCGAGTTCGACGATGACGAGATCCGCCCCATATTGGAGAGCCCCGGGGAGCCGCTGCAAACCATCGCTGTCGTATCTCCCGCGATGGCGCCGTTCACGACGAGCACGTTGCCGTAACCATCGGCATGCAGGCGTCTTGCGAGAACATAAGGAAAGGCGGCCTGCTCCGGCAGCATGAAACCCGAGCTAAGGCTGTCGCCGAGTACTAGAAGGCGCAAGGGGCGGGCCTCGACCGGCGCCGGCGAGAAGCAATAAAGCAAAATCGCAGCGGCGACTGGCAAGCATTCAAAGATCCGCGTGTTCAGCAGGCGTCGCGCCGGGCT
>DATHQA010000012.1:0-2972 GCA_035483375.1 Rhizomicrobium sp.
GTGGAGATCCAGTTCGCCGATTACATCTATCCTGCGTTCGATCAACTCGTGTCGGAAGCCGCGCGTTTGCGCTATCGCTCGGCGGGCGATTTTCATGCGCCCATGACGATTCGCACGCCCTATGGCGGCGGTATTTTCGGCGGCCAGACGCATAGCCAAAGCCCGGAAGCGTTGTTCACGCATGTGGCGGGTTTGAAGACGGTTATTCCGTCCACGCCGTATGACGCGAAAGGTCTGCTCATCAGCGCAATCGAAGACAATGATCCCGTGATCTTTCTCGAACCCAAGCGCATCTATAACGGCCCATTCGATGGTCATCATGACCGCGCTGTCACGCCGTGGTCGAAACATCCGGCCAGCGAAACGCCGGAAGGTTACTACACCGTGCCGCTCGGCAAAGCGCATATCGCGCGCGCGGGCAACGATCTCACCGTGCTCGCTTACGGAACGATGGTGCATGTGGCGCTCGCTGCGTGTGAGGATTCCCATATCGACGCCGAAGTGATCGATCTGCGCACATTGCTGCCCGTGGACATCGATACGATCAAGGCCTCAGTCGAGAAAACGGGCCGCTGCGTCGTCGTGCATGAGGCGACGCGCACGAGCGGCTATGGCGCGGAGCTTTCTGCGCTCGTGCAGGAGAATTGCTTCTATCATCTCGAAGCGCCCATCGAGCGGGTGACGGGTTGGGACACGCCTTATCCGCATGCGTTCGAATGGGATTATTTCCCCGGTCCGTCGCGCATTGCCGATGCGATGCGTCGCGCGATGGAGGGTTAAAATGGGCAGCTATGTTTTCAAATTGCCCGATGTCGGCGAAGGCACGGCGGAGGCGGAGATCGTCGCTTGGCACGTCGCAGTCGGGGATCACGTATCGGAAGATCAGCATCTTGTCGATGTGATGACGGACAAGGCGACGGTCGAGATGACATCGCCTGTCGCGGGCGTCGTGATTTCACGCCATGGCGAGCCGGGCGAAATGGCGTCTGTCGGTGCGCCGCTTGTGGAACTCGAAATCGAAGGCGAGGGAAACAAGCGCGCGGAAAAAACAATCGAATCGAAGAAGGTCGAAACAACAAACCCTTCAACCATTTCTCTCGCCCCCTCAGGGGGAGAGCGTAAGGGTAAAGGGGCGATGAAACCTGCACGGAAGGAAACTATTAGTTCTCACAAATTCGGCGACAAGCCGCTTGCATCACCCGCCGTGCGTCGCCGAGCGCAGGAATTGGGCATCGAATTGCAATTCGTAAGCGGCAGCGGACCGGCAGGCCGCATCAGTCACGAAGATCTCGATGCCTATATCGCGGGCGGCGGCCGTGCACCGTCTTCGCGCTATGTCGCGCGAGATGGCGTGGAAGAGATCAAGATCATCGGTCTGCGCCGGAAGATCGCGGAGAAGATGCAGGAAGCCAAGCGCCGCATTCCGCATTTCGCGTATGTCGAAGAAGTGGACATGACGGAGCTGGAATCCTTGCGCGCGCATCTGAACGCGACGAAGCGCGCCGAACAGCCCAAGCTCAGCGTGTTGCCGTTCCTCATCCGCGCGCTTGTGCGTGTGCTGCCGGATTTTCCGCAGGTCAATGCGCGCTTCGATGACGACGCAGGCATCGTACATCGTTTTGCCGCTGTACATGCCGGGATCGCTACGCAAACACCGAACGGCCTTATCGTGCCCGTGCTGCGCCATGCCGAAGCGCACGATGTATGGGATATGGCCGCGGAGATCGCGCGCATTGCGGCTCTTGCGCGCGATGGCAAAGCCTCGCGTGACGATCTCACAGGCTCGACGATCACGATCACGAGCCTCGGCGCGCTTGGCGGCGTAGCGACGACGCCCATCATCAATCACCCCGAAGTCGCGATCATCGGGCCTAATGCGGTCGTCGAGCGGCCTGTCATACGCGATGGACAGATCGTTGCGCGGAAAATGATGAACATATCGTCGTCCTTCGATCATCGCGTGGTCGACGGTTACGATGCGGCGCTGTTCATCCAGCGCATCAAGGCGATGCTTGAGCATCCCGCGACATTGTTTATGGATTGAGCGATGGCTGAGGCGATCAAGACGAAAGTTCTTGTCGTGGGCGGAGGACCGGGCGGTTACGTGGCTGCGATCCGCGCGGGCCAGTTGGGTCTTGAAACGACACTTGTGGAAGGCGACCGGCTTGGCGGCACATGCCTGATCCGCGGTTGCATTCCATCGAAAGCGATCATCCATGCGGCGAGCCAGTTCGAAACGATGGCACATGCTGCAAGCAAACCGCATAACGGCATTTCGCTGAATGCGCCGCCGAGTATCGATTTCGCGCAAACTGTGAAATGGAAAGACGATGTCGTCGATAAACTGAATGCGGGCGTCGGCGTATTGCTCAAGCGCGCGAAAGTGCGCGTCGTCCATGGCTGGGCGAAATTCTCGGACGGCAAGACATGTACTGTCGCGGCGAAGGATGGCGATGTCACGATCACGGCCGAGCATGTCATTCTCGCTTGCGGTTCGGTGCCCGTCGAATTGCCGTTTCTTCCGTTCGGCGGCGCGGTGATCTCGTCGAACGAAGCGCTTTCGCTTGAGGCATTGCCGAAGAAACTTGCCGTTGTCGGTGCGGGTTATATCGGGCTTGAACTCGGTATCGCGTTCCGCAAATTGGGTGTCGAGGTCACGGTCGTCGAGGCGCTGGATCGCATCCTGCCGCTTTACGATGCACCGCTTGTCGAACCCGTGCGCAAATGGTTGGAGCGCAATGGTGTTGCTGTGCATCTCAATGCAAAAGCGAAAGGAATCGAGAGCGGCGCGCTCACCGTCGAAACAAAAGATGGAATGATCAAACTGTCTGCTGACAGAATCCTCGTCACCGTGGGCCGCAAACCGCGCATAGAAGGTTGGGGTTTGGAGAACATGGCCATCGATATGGCCGGCCGCTTCATCAAGGTGGACGATCAATGCCGCACATCGATGAGGAATGTGTGGGCCATCG
>DATHQA010000013.1:0-3414 GCA_035483375.1 Rhizomicrobium sp.
CGGTCATCGAACATCCGCGCCCCTTCGTACGTACGAAAGCCTATTTCGGTCCGTGCCGCCGTCGGCGCGGACATGACGAATACCGCGGACCCGAACGCCGCACAGAAACCAACGACGCAGCTGTCGATCAGCCGCACAAAATGACTGCGTGAGGGGCGCCATGGGGAACAAGCTACCGATAGAGATTTTCATGCCACCGAACATGCTGAAGGCAAAGGTCGGCGGCGGCACGTTCACGGGCCTCGATGTGGCCGCGATGCAGCGCGCCGAAAAAGCCATGGAAACGCTCAAGGGGGAATTCTCGGGCTGGATCGGCGAGGATGTCGAGAAGCTCGCGCATGTGCGTGACACGTTCGCGGCGCTCGCGAATGAAGAGACACGCGGCGACCTGTTTCGCGCAAGCCACGATCTCAAAGGTCAGGGTTTGACGTTTGGGTTTCCGTTCGTCGCGCGCGTGGCGTCGTCGCTGTGCAAATTGCTCGATAGTGCGCCGGCCGATGCCATTCCGCTGCGTCTTGTCGATGCGCATGTGAGCACGATCCGCGTCATTCTGCGCGACGGTATCAAGGGGGCGCAGGACCGCACGGCAAGCGTATTGTGCGAAGAACTCGAAGCGCGCACAACGGAAATCATCGAAAAGACGACGCACGCGAAAACAAAAACGTGAAACACACTCTTCGATTTTATTCTCAACCGTCATGGCCGGATTTAATCCGGCCATCCATCCGGCGCGTGTCCATGCGCCGGGAAGAGTCATTTACGTTCGCCGACGCGAACGCGACGGGTGGCCGGGTCAAGCCCGGCCATGACGATTTATATTACATGCCCTCGCGCGCCAGCGTTGACGTCTGCGAATAACCGGCATCCTCGCGAATGCGCAGCATCGGTCCCTCAGGCGTTTGGTCCAGCCACGGCAAGACGGGCACGGGATCTTTTGCGCGCGCGGCCGCAAGCGCTTCCGTTACGGATTTCGATTCCGCAAGCTTCATCAGATTGAGCTTTGTCGGAAAGATGATGTTCCATTTCTTGCGGTCGGCGAGTGCCGCATCGGGCGTCGTCCACACGGAATCGACGGACTCGCGTCCGTCGTGACTGCCTGTGTGTCCTTGGGGGGACGCTGCTAAGAAGAATTGCGTATCGAACCGTTTGGGCATCGTCTCCGGTGTGATCCAATGCGCGAAGCGTACAAGCCCTTCGCAAGCGAGCCGCAGATTTTCCTTCTTCAACATATCGGTGAGATCGATTTCGTGGCGATCAAGTTGTCCGCGATAGGGATGGAGCGCGCGCAGACGCTCCGGCGAGACGAAATTGCCCGTGTCGGCTTCGCGCGCTAGCAGAATACCGGATTCCTCGAACGTCTCGCGTATTGCTGCTGCCGCGAACGCGCGCATTTCCGTATCCCATTGCGTGCCGCCATCGGTGAGATTTTCGAGCGCCGCATGAGAGTCACCTTCGTTTACGCGCCCGCCCGGAAACACAAGCGCACCGGGCGTGAAATCAACCATGTGATGGCGCTTGACCATGAACACTTCGATGCCGTCTGCGCCGTCGCGGATCATCAACAGCGTTGCGGCGGGGCGCGGCGTTGCGGGCTTTGTTTCGCTCATGATTCTGAGATTAACGTGCAAACGCCGTAACCGCCACGCTCAATGCCATGATCGCGGCGAGGCCTGCGAAAAATCCATCTATGCCCATCGCGCTCATCGCACCGCCGCTGAGCAGCGGGCCGAAGATCGAGCCCACTCCGAACAACAACACAAGACCCGCAGCGGACGCCACGCGGCGTTCGGGCGCGATGCGGTCGTTTGTGTGCGCGACCGAAATCGCATAAAGCGGAAAAACGGTCGCGCCGATAAGCGCCATCGCGATATAGACGCCATCCTTATGCGTCCACAATCCGAGTAACGCCGCGGCCAAGCCGCACACCGTCATCAATGCGATCGTCGCGCGGCGGCCGACCGCGTCGGACAACCAGCCCAGCGGAAATTGCGCGAGCGCGCCCGCCACCATCGCGACACCCATGAAAAATCCGATATTCGAAAGCGAGAAACCGGCGCGCTGCGCATAGACAGGCCCGAACGCGAACACCATCGCCCATGAAATGCCAGACAATGTCGTGATGAGTGCGCCTAGTGGAGAGACATCAAACAACGCCGTCATGTTCAGCGGCGAAGGCGGCGGTTTCGCGGGCGCCATGTTGCGCGCAAGCAGCATCGGGAGGCCGCCGATGACGAAAATGATTGCAGCAAGCATGAACAGATGCGTGTTGCGCGGATCGCCCGCGCTGAGCAGCGCCTGCGATCCCGTCATGCCGATCATCTGCATCACGAGATAGAGGCTGAAGATACGCCCGCGCACGCGGTTCTCCGCGCGCTCGTTGATCCAGCTCTCATATGAGACGTATGTCATCGAGAGCGAAAGCCCGCACAGCAACCGCAATGCAATCCAAACCGGCGGCGTTACGAACAGGCCTTGCAGAACGATCACACACGCCGCGATGAACACCGCGGCCATGACGGTCTGCACATGCCCCAATCGCTGGATGACGCCGTGACTTAAGAACGAGCCCGTCACATAGCCGCAATAATAGCTCGCCATGACGATGCCTGTCGTCCAGGCGGGAAACGCCTCCAGCGTCGCGCGTATGCCGATGAGATCGGTCTGCAGGCCGTTCGCAACCTGCACGATCCCCGCGGAAAGAAGCACCGCCCACACGGCCCACAATGCTGCACGCATGGCAGAGCCATACGCAGGTGTTGTGTCGGGTGCAATGGATACACCACCCATTTGTCATGGCCCGCCGGAGTGCGGGCCACCCAGGTGATGAAGACCTCTTCTCGCCGCGTGGACACGCAGCCGATGGATGGCCGGATCAAGTCCGACCATGGTGGATTGATTTATAGGCGGAGCTAACTCGCGAACCCAGAGTGCAAAGAGGTATCATCCGGTGTCAGTGACGCGAGCATGTCCATGATGTCCGGCGTCAGCGACAAAGGCGAAGACGTCATCGCCATGAGCGAAGTGCTGGAGCCTGAATATCCGCCCATCCCGAAACCGCCCGTCATGAATTCAAGCGGCAGATCATCATCTTCGACGGGTGCAGACACGCTGGCATGCAAAGCTGTGTTTGGCGCGTTCGCGCTGACTGTACCGGGCTTCTCCGCCCAATCGCACACCTCACGCACGCTCTTAGCGCTGCCGTCGGCATGAAAGAAGACGCTGCGATTGGCGCTCGCGGCCTGCGGAAATGCGGAGGCCGCAGCGGCCCCCGGATTGGACTGGTTCATCTGGATGAGCTTGCACGCGGCATTCGTCCCGAGGAAATGCGCCGCATAAAGCTCGCCATCGCCCACATCGCGGCCCAGTACGTTTTGCAGCGTGGATTTCGACTCCTGCGCGTAGTGGCCTTCCATG
>DATHQA010000014.1:0-6682 GCA_035483375.1 Rhizomicrobium sp.
AGCAATAAAAATACACAATCAATGATTGTATTCGTGCGAACACCGCTATAATCAGGGTTGAGAGACGCAATGATCGGTCGCCCTGATGAAAGAGCAGAGTTCTGCGCCACCATGCTCCGCTTCTGCGGCCTCGCAGGCTGAAACAGCATCTTATATCAAGGACTTGCTAAAATCCCCGCGCCAGATGGCTGAGGGAAAGGGGCAGAAACGGCTCTCCCAATTGCTCGCCATCGCCCAGCGCGAGGCGGAAGCCTTGGCCCGCGGGCCATAAGGGCTCAAGCCCAGCACACTTTATTTCCCGGCTGGCGGCTGAGGCGCCCGGCGAGTTCCAGTTCCAGCAACACGGTGAGCACGGCGGCGGTGGGCGCCTTGGTCAGCCGAATCAATTCATCGATCTCGATAGGGGCGGGGCTTAGCGCCTCCTCGATGCGGGCGCGGATGCGGTCGGCCTCGGCTTCGATGGCGCGCGCATCGGCGGACGGCGCATCGGTTTCATGCGCGGGTTCGAAGAATTCGCAGCCGATGATCGGGCGTAAGTGAGAAAGCACATCGTCCGCATTTTCGGTGAGGATCGCGCCTTCGCGCAGAAGCCGGTTGGTGCCTTTCGCGCGCGGATCGAGCGGCGAGCCGGGCACGGAGAACACTTCGCGGTTCTGTTCGAGCGCATAATTTGCGGTGATGAGCGAGCCGGAGCCTTCCGCCGCTTCGACAACGACAACGCCGCGCGACATGCCGGAGATGATGCGATTGCGGCGTGGGAAATGTCGCGCCTGCGGCGGCTGGCCCAGCGGCATTTCGGAAACGATCGCGCCTTCGTTTCGGATGCGATCGTAAAGCGCCTGGTTCTCAGGCGGATAAACGATATCGATACCGCCCGCGACGACCGCGCATGTGCCGCCCGCGAGCGAGCCTTCATGTGCGGATGTATCGATGCCGCGCGCAAGACCGGAAACGACGACAAGATTCGCTGCCGACAAATCACTCGCAAGCTTGTTCGCGAATTTCCTGCCAAGCGCGGACGCATTGCGCGCACCGACAATCGCGACCATCTCGCGCGCGAAGAGTGAGACATGACCAAGCACGGAAATCACGGGCGGAGGCGGATCGACGGCCGCTAACCCGCGTGGAAATTCCGCTTCGCATGACGCAAGGAGGCGTCCGCCGGCCTTATGCAGATCTTCCAATTCGCGGCGTGCGTCCGCGTCGCTTGGGATGCGCATATCCTTGCCGCCACCGCGACGCGCCAGACGCGGTACTTCAGAAAGCGCTTCGCTTGCCGAACCGAAACGGCGGATGAGTTCCGCGAACGTCACGGGGCCGACATTCTGCGTGCGCGCAAGGCGCAGCCAAGCTCTGCGTTCGGAATCGCTCAACGATTTTGTTTTCATTTCTTTGCGCCGATACGCGGCTCTTCTCCACGCAGAAGTCGCGCGATGTTCTCGCGATGCATGATGAAGATCATGATTGCAAGAAACAGCATGAGCGCGGAATAAAGACGTTGATGCCACAACAGGAAATAAAGCGGCGTCAGTATCGCGGCGACAAGCGCAGACAACGACGAGATGCGCCAGATCAGCGCCGCAACGATCCACGTGAGCAAGGCCGCGATGCCGAGCATCCAATTCAGCATGAGCGCGATACCGAAGAAGGTGGCGACACCTTTGCCGCCTTTGAATTTGAGCCAGACGGGAAACAAATGGCCGAAGAATGCGCCCGCGCCCGCGATAACGCTCGCCAGATCGCCGAAGAAATGCCGTGCGAGATAAATCGCGAGCGCGCCTTTGCCTGCGTCGAAAATGAGCGTTGCCGCCGCCGCCCATTTCTTTCCCGTGCGCAGAACGTTCGTGGCGCCGATATTGCCGGAGCCTATCTTGCGCACATCGCCTGCGCCGGACAGCGCCGCAAAAATCAATCCGAACGGAATCGATCCGAGCAGATAGCCAAGCGCCAAAGCGATGAGATTGTTCGTCACCGCGCTTTGGCCTTTCGGCCCGCCTGTTGCCGCTTGGCGTAGCCCACGTGCTCGGCCTGTTGCGTATCCTTGAACAGCACGAAATCGCGCGCGTGTTTCTGATCGGGCCATTGGCGCGCGGTGAGATTGGTGTCGTAATGCCGTGTCTTGCGATTGGCGATGACGAAAGAGTCGATATCGCGCTCGCAATAGAAACAACGCAGGCGCGGCGTTTCCGCTTCGATCAGATGAAAACGGCTCTTCGCGTAATCGCGCTCGAGCTTGTCATGCACAATGCAATTGCCGTTGATGCATTCTATGCCCGCGTCCTTCGGCTGGTCGAACAGCACATGCGAGGATTTTTCGAAACCATCCGCGAATTTCTTCCATTTGTTGCGGCCGTCGAGATCGAGCATGAGCGCGATCAGCGCCATGCGGATCGGCACGCCATAGGCCGCCTGTTGAAAATAGACCGCACGCTTGTCGCGGTCGAGTGAGGCGTCGAGTTCGCCCACGCGCGGCAGGGGATGCAGTACGCGCGCTTCCCGATACTTGCGCGCCTTGAGGAATTTCGCATCAACCTTCGGATAGTCCTGGCCTTGCTCCGTCCAGCGCTCCTTCTGGAAGCGCGTGACGTAAACGACATCCACGCCTTTCTTCACGCGCACATTGCGTTCGAATTCCGGCGGTGAGGCCATGAGCGACAATTGATGCGGCTGCTTGGCCGTCACATAAAGCGCATCCATCGCCGCATTGTCATAGCGATCCTTCGGCAGGGGGCCGCAGCGATATTCATGCCGCAAACGCCAATCGACATGCGCGGGCAACTCCATGCCTTTCGCGGGCATGAGCATGATGTTCGCGCCGAACCGCGCCAGCGCATAGACAAAGGAATGGATAGTGCGGCTGCCTTTGAGGTCGCCCGACACCGCCACGTTCAGATTCTTCAGCTGCTTGTTCTCGCGGCGCAGCGTGAAGAGATCGCATAGTGTCTGCGTCGGATGCTCATGCGCGCCATCGCCGCCATTGATAATGGGGACGTCGGCATATTCCGCCGCCAGTTTCGCAGCCCCATCGCGGGGATGGCGGATCACGAGCACATCGGCATAGTTCGATGCGACGCGGACGGTGTCCGCCAGGCTCTCGCCCTTCGCCGCAGAACTCGTCGCCGGGTCCGCGCTGCCGATGGCCTTGCCGCCCAGCCTTATCATCGCGGCCTCGAACGAAAGCCGCGTGCGCGTGGAAGGCTCGTAGAACAGGCTCGCGAGGATCGCGCCCTTCGCCACATCCGTGCTTTCGCCGATGCGGTGCGGGTGATCGGCGTCTTTCAACTTGTCGAGATAGCGGTCCGCCAGCGCGAAGACCTGTTCGATCTCGTCATTGTCGAGATCGTTGATCGAGGTGACGTGTCGGAGGTCCATCGAAGCGGCGTTTATAGGGGTACACCCACGCGCGGGCAAGCGCGTGGAACTATTGTCCGAAATATTTCGCGGCAGTAGTTTAAGCCATGGAGCGAGTATCGCTGCAAAGGGAGACTTTCCATGAAATTGTCACGCCTATCTATTTTGATGTCCGCGGCTGCGTTTTGCGCCGTTTTGTCTGTTCAATCGTCCCAAGCCGCCGTTTCCATTGGCGTGGGAATCAATGTTGCGCCTCCGCCCGATCGTGTCGAAGTGATTCCCGCCAATCCGCATCCCGGCTGGGTGTGGATTCGCGGCCATTGGGGCTGGGTCGACGGCCGCTGGTCGTGGATGCCGGGCCATTACATGAACCCTCCGCGCCGGGGCGGTGCTTGGATACCGGGTCATTGGGGCCATCGCGATGGCCGCTGGGTCTGGGTCGAAGGCCACTGGCGCTAGGCAATCGCGCATAACGCTTACAAGGAACAGGCGCGCATCCTCGGGGGATGCGCGCCTGAGCCGAAACATTTGCGCCGGAGGTTTAGCCCTCCAATGTTCGGAAGTGGGGTTTAGTCCCGGAGCTGATAAAAAATCCATATCGAATTTGTGCTGCCTTTATAGATATTTACGGGGATGTCTTGAGAGACTTCAGCCTGTCCAGCGCGCCTTGCAGGATGTAGGCGGCCGCCATCTTGTCCACGATTTGCGCGCGCCGTTTCCGCGAAGCATCCGCTTCAAGCAATGTCAGTGTGACGGCGGCGGTTGAGAATCTCTCGTCCCATAGCGTGATGGGCAGTTCCGTCTTGCCTGCGAAATTGCGGGCAAAGGCGCGTGCTGATTGCGCGGGCGGGCCGTCGCTTCCGTCCAGCGCCAGCGGCAATCCGATCACGATGCCGCCGACACCATGCTCACTTATTATATGGAGCAGCGCCGCGGCGTCGGCCATGAATTTCCCACGCTTCAGCGTCTGAAACGGCGTCGCCACGGTCAGCAACGTATCGGATAGCGCGAGCCCAATCGTCTTCTCGCCGAGGTCGAGGCCGAGGATTCGTGCGCCCGGCGCGATCGCGGCCTTCAATCCGGTGATATCGACAACGCTCACCGCTGACCGATCTCGACGCGATTGCCCGCGGGGTCACGGATGAAGAAACGGCGCAAGCCTTCCGCCCGGCCTTCGCTGTCGATGGTGACGCCCGCAGCGATTATGGCCTCACGTGCGCGATCCAGATCATCGACGCGGAAACACACATGCCGCTTGCTCGGCGGCGAGCCTTCCGGATCGATGCCGACGTGAAACTCGATGGTGCCGAGGTCGAACCACGCCCCGCCGCGCCCGCGCAATTCTTCGGGCTTGGGGATTTCAGTCAGGCCCAGCACATCGCGATAGAAAGCGAGGCATTCCGCTTCCAGCGCGCGGGGCACCGAGATCTGCACATGGTCGATACCGGATATTCCCAACGACATGATGGACGCGCGCGGCCCGGATTGGTAGCAAGGCGCGTTTCTATAGCATGATCCGCTTGAATCGGGTCATGCTATAGATTCATTTGTCTGGCGCGCAATCTGGCGGCGAACCGGTTCCCACTTCGCCGGATTGCGCTTAACACGAGTTCGCCCATGTCCGTCGATGAGAACACTGTCCGGCGTATCGCCCGGCTCGCCCGCCTCGCGGTGGAGGAGGAGCGGGTCGCCCTCATGGCCGCCGAGTTGAACGGCATTTTCACCTGGGTCGAGCAATTGCAGGAAGTGGATGTGGCGGGCGTCGAGCCGATGACGAGCGTCGTCGCCCAGCGCCTCAAGATGCGCGAGGATATCGTCACCGAAGGCGGCAATGCCGACGCGCTCATGGCGAATGCGCCCGATGGCGAGGACCATTTCTTCGTCGTGCCGAAGGTCGTGGAATAATCGTGAGCGACACCATCGCCATCGAAAGTCCGCTGCAGGACGACATCCGCGTTCTCATTCACGAGCTGAATGAGGCGTTGCTGGCGCTGACGCCGCCGGAGCATTGCTATCATCTAACTGTCGAGCAGATGGCGGGCGCGGACACGACGCTGTTCGTCGCGCGCGAAGAGGGCGTTGCGATTGCGTGCGGTGCGCTGAAGCGGCATGGCAGCGGCATCGGCGAAGTGAAGCGCATGTATACCGTGCCATCCCATCAAGGGCGTGGGCTTGGTGGGCGTATCCTGAACGAAATTGAAAATCTTTCGCGGCGCGAGGGGCTTTCGCGGCTTGTGCTCGAAACCGGCGACAGACATCCTGCCGCATGGCGCGTTTACGAACGCGGCGGTTTCCATCGTTGCGGGCCGGTGCTCGATTATCCGGATTCGAGTTGGTCGGTGTTCTACGAAAAAGAATTGGTTTCACGCGAGGCGCATGCGGCATGAGCGAACTCACATCCCTTACGCTGGCCGAGGCGCGCGATCTCGTTCGCGGAAAGAAGGTTTCGTCGAAGGAGTTGACCGAAGCTTTCGTCAAAGCGGTCGAAGCGGCGCGTCCGCTCAATGCGTTCGTCACCGAAACGCCGGAGCGCGCTCTTGAAATGGCGAACGCGTCGGACGCGCGCATCGCAAAAGGCGAAGCCGGGCCGCTCGAAGGCCTGCCGCTCGCGATCAAGGATCTGTTCTGCACGAAAGGCGTGCGCACGACAGCCGGCAGCAACATCCTGTCGAATTTCATCCCGCCATATGAGTCCACCGTCACGCAGAATTTGTGGAATGCGGGCGCTGTCATGCTCGGCAAGACGAATATGGATGAGTTCGCGATGGGCTCTTCCAACGAGACGAGTGCGTATAAACCCGTCATCAGTCCTTGGCGCACAGCTTCTAAAAACCACGATCTCGTACCAGGCGGTTCGTCGGGTGGCTCGGCGGCTGCGGTTGCAGCCAATCTCTGTCTCGCCGCGACGGGCACCGACACGGGCGGTTCGATCCGCCAGCCCGCGGCTGTGACGGGCACTGTCGGCCTGAAACCGACTTACGGACGTTGCTCGCGCTGGGGCATCGTCGCGTTCGCGTCCTCGCTCGATCAGGCGGGACCGATGACCCGCACCGTGCGCGACGCGGCGATCCTGCTCCGCCACATGGCGAGTGTCGATCCGAAGGATTCCACGAGTGTCGATCTGCCCGTGCCGGATTATGAAGCGAGCCTCGATGCGGGTGTGAAAGGGCTGCGTGTCGGAATCCCGAAAGAATATCGCGTCGACAATATGCCTCCCGAAATTGAACTGATGTGGAAGAACGGAGAGGTGTGGCTGCGCGATCAGGGCGCGGAGATCATCGAAGTGAGCCTGCCGCACACCAAGTACGCGCTGCCCGCTTATTATATTGTG
>DATHQA010000015.1:0-4228 GCA_035483375.1 Rhizomicrobium sp.
CCCAATCATATGGATTGATTTGGGGGCTCAAACCCAGAAAGTCACGGGCTTTGGCGGCGCGCTTGACGAGCCGTTCGTTCCCGAACTCGTCAATAACGACTTCACGTCCCCTACTGTGCTGCAGCGGGCGTTAGATCAAAGTGTTGGCGGTGAAGGGGCGATTACTTTTCAGCCGGAGAATTCCGATTGGATATTTACGATTTCTGCCCTGTACGGACGTACGAATGGTAAGAAAGATGATCATCCGCAAACTCGTGGAGGACAGAGGAAAGCCTGCGCCGTCTCGTGCGGCTATCTAACTCCCCTCACGGTAATTTATTCTGATAGCCACATCCGAAATGATGAGGGCCACGCCATTCTCGACTTTCAAGTCGGAAAAGATGTTGGTTTGGGCTTGTTTAACTTGGTCCGATCGCAGTTCGAGGTCGGCTTGCGAGTTGCTCAATTCACCTCAAAGCAAACCTTCGATCTGCATGCCGATCCGGACTTCTATTTTCCATCAAAGATATTTAAGTATGACGCTCATCATCACGCGTACGAAGTTTCATCCATCGCCGAGCGAAGCTTTCACGGTGTAGGCCCTAGTGTTTCCTGGAAAGCTTCGGCTCCGCTTTTGGGCAAACCAGATGGTGGTGGGCTGACGTTTGATTGGGGTGTCAACGGTGCGCTCTTATTCGGGCGTCAAAAAATGCAAAGTCATCATCAAACCACGGGTTTTTACTACAAGAGCCGTTGGTTGTTTTCGCGTCATGTTTCTATCCCCAGCCGCTATGTTCATCGCAGTGAAAATCCTATTCGGTCACGCGCCGTTGTCGTCCCGAATCTGGGAGGATTTGCAGGCCTCTCATTCCGGTTTCAGAATGCGAA
The DNA here is from genome assembly GCA_035483375.1 of Rhizomicrobium sp. Lineage (GTDB taxonomy): Bacteria > Pseudomonadota > Alphaproteobacteria > Micropepsales > Micropepsaceae > Rhizomicrobium. Next base: position 868 of record DATHQA010000015.1, read on the forward strand.
GGTTAGCATAGGTTACAAAGCCGATTTTTTCTTCAACGCGATGGACAATGGCATCGATGTGCGCAAATCCGAAACGCTCGGTTTCCATGGACCGTTTGCGACAATCAGTGTCGGCTTTCCGTAATGGTGGCCTGATGAATAATTTGCATCAGGTGGACAGAGAGTTTATCGCATCGCCAATCCCGAAGGTATGTACCCACGTTCTATCCAAGCGCGGCGCGAGCGTCAGCGGGCGATTAGGCCGTTCGCTCCTCCAATCGGGCCCATTTCGAGGCGCGAGTCTTGATCCAAGATGATATACTGAGAGCATGAAACGAACGACCAAGGCCGCCGGAACGGCCAATTGCATTTGCTTCGTCTCGCGGAGCCCACGAAGCGGTGCTCACGCATGTTCAGCCGCGATATCCCATTCCCTGGAAATATCAACGACACCAATGGCTTAAGTGCTGCTATGCGAAGCGACGTCCAGATATCAAATTTTACACGAAACCGTCCGCAATGAGGAGGTCAGAGGTTCGATCCCGCTCAGCTCCACCAGCCTTCGCTCGCTGCGCGAGCTATGGCTTGGCGAGCCAATGCATAACTTTAGAAAACGCAGCGAGCGAAGGCTGCCGCGCCGAAGCGGCAGCGTAGGCGGCCTTGGCAAGCCAGCCAACCTAGGCCGTAACCCCCAATTTACCGTCTCCGGCGCATGGTGAGGTCATGCGTATGCGTCATTTTATAGCGTTGCTGCTGCCGCTCGCGGCGATTGCCCCGGCGCGGGCCGACGACGCGCCGCAACGCGCCGAGCACAAGATCACCCAATCGGTGAGCTACATGATGCTCGAGCCGTTCTACGCCACGATCATCAATGGCGGCAGGCCGTCCGGCATGCTCATGGTGGCGTTCGGGCTCGATATTCCCGATGCTACTCTGCGCGCGACGACGGAACATGCGATGCCCGTGCTGCGCGATGCCTATGTGCGGAGCCTTTTGACGTTCTCGGCCACGGCCGTGCGCGTGGCGCAACAGCCCGATGTGAACGAGATTTGCGACCGGCTTCAGCGCGTGACCGATCGCACTTTGAAGAAGAAAGGCGCGCGCGTGTTGCTCGCGCAAGTCGCGCTACGCGTCACGCACTAGCCCAAATCAAAAAATCACATCGCGGAAATGCCGCCATCCACTTTCAATTCCGCGCCCGTGACGAATTTGGATTCGTCGGAGGCGAGATAAAGCACGGCATAGGCGATATCGTCCGGCTCGCCGATATGGCCGAGCGGCACCTGGCGGCCCAGTTTCGCGTAAGCTTCCTCTTTGCCGAAGCGCGAGACGAGCGGATCGAGAATCGGTGTCGCGATGAACACGGGATGCACGGAGTTGGAGCGGATATTGTAGCCCTTGCGCGCGCAATAAAGCGCAACCGATTTCGAAAGATGCCGGACAGCCGCCTTCGCGGAATTATAGGCCGCCATGTTATGGCCCGCGATGATGCCCGAGATCGACGAGATGTTGACGATGGAGCCACCGAGGCCAGTCGCCTGCGCGGTCCGCGCGATGAGACCGACCGCATGTTTGCAGCCGAGGAACACGCCATCGAGATCGATGGCATGCACGTAGCGCCATTCATCGAGCGTGATCGCTTCGAGGTCTTTGGTAAGGCCGATGCCCGCATTGTTGACAAGTACATGCAGGCCGCCGAACACGCGTTCGGTTTCGGCGAGCACCGCAACCCATTCATCTTCCTTCGTCACATCGTGATGCAACGCGATGGCGAAACCCGGGTGCTTTGCGTTGATCGAATCGGCAACCGCTTTCGCGCCTGCGTCATTCACATCGGTGATGACGACATGGGCGCCCTCGCGCACCAGCATGCGTGCGGCCGCTTCGCCCAGGCCTTGCGCGCCGCCCGTGATGAGCGCGACTTTTCCTTCGACACGTCCTGTCATGTTACATCGCCATCTTTTGCAGGTAGGAGACAAGGCCAAGCACAACGGGCCGCGGCGTGAACGCCACGCTCTTGGCCATGATCGCGTTCTGCGCGCCGGAAATGACGACGCGCTTGTTCGCCTTGAATCCGGCGTAACCGATTTCCGCCACGGCCTTCGATGTCATCATGCGCGCGAATTTGATGAGGCGCACTTTTTCCGTGCCCGCGCGGTCGTGGAATTTGCTTTCGGTCGGGCCGGGGCAAAGGCAGGTGACATGCACGCCTGTGCCTTGCGCTTCTTTCCACAAGGCTTCGGAGAACGACATGACGAAGGCTTTCGTCGCGTAATAGATCGCCATGAACGGACCGGGCTGGAACGCCGCGGTGGACGCCACGTTCAGCACGCCGCCGCGTTTCTTCGCGAGCATCCCGTTCCAATAAATATGTGTGAGTTCGACAAGCTCGCGCACATTGAGATCGATCATGCCGAGTTGCTGCTGGATGTCGGAGCCTTTGAAGGCTCCTGCCATGCCGTAACCAGCATTGTTCACAAGCACATCGACGGTGAGCCCGCGCGCGGCGATGTCAGCGGCCAATTTCGACCCGCCGCCCGGCACGCCGAGATCGACGGCGATTGGGGTCGCCTTCACGCCATAGGTTTTCGCAATGCGGTCCGCGACCTCTTTCAACGCGTTCTCGGTACGCGCGGCGAGGATGACGTCATAGCCGTCCTTCGCAAAACATTCGGCGAGTTCCTCGCCGATCCCCACCGACGCGCCCGTAATGAGTGCTGTTTGTCCCGTTCCTGTTTTTGCCATTTCTTCCCTCATGCAAAAGGGCGGCCTTCCGACCGCCCTTTCTACCTTACACTATTTACTTGCGAGAACTATTCCGCTGCGATGAGCGAAGGCGTCATGAAGCCCTTGCCGCCGTTGAGTTGCATCAGATAGCGGATGCCTTCCTCGGCGATGTCGTCGCCGACCATGCGGTCGCTTTCATTGTGCAACTCGGCCATATCGATGAAGGCCGCGTAATTGCCGCGCGTGCGGTCGGTGATGATGCCGGCCTTCACGAGCGTCTTGATGAGCACGCGGAAGATGTTGGTCGCTTCCTGAAGCTCGGTGCGGATATTGGCGTCCGTCATCGCTTCCATGAATGCCTGCTGGCACCACACGGGATCGAGGCCGCAAGCGCTATACATCCACGCCTTCTGTTCCGGCGAGCCCAGATTGTAGAGCAGCACCTGGAACACCTGCCATGCCCAATCCTCAATGAGTTCGTGTTCGGCTTTGGACAGTTTCGGGATCGTGCGGTCCGCCCAGATCTTTCCGAATTTGTGATGGAACGCTTCGTCGGTCATCACGAGTTGCATGAGCTGACGCAGCAGCGGATCGCGCGCCTCTTTATAGAATGTCGCGAACGCGCCCATGGCGAGGCCTTCGACCAGCATCTGCA
>DATHQA010000016.1:0-8842 GCA_035483375.1 Rhizomicrobium sp.
TGCTCTCGAATGCGAATTGCCGAATAGCGCTGTGGCGCGTCGCCGAAGCGATGCCGATGCTGCAGCGCAATGCCGATGGCGATGTGCTGCTGTTCATTCACGAAGGCGGCGGCGATTTCTTCTGCGATTTCGGCCATCTCGAATATCGCGAGGGCGATTACCTGCTTCTGCCACGCGGCACGATGTGGCGCATGGAGCCGAAATCGCCGACCGCTTCGCTGCTTATCGAGGCGACGAATGCGAGTTATCGTCTGCCGGATCGCGGGATTCTTGGGCCTCACGCGATCTTCGATCCCGCAGCGCTCGAGACGCCGAAACTCGATGCGGCATTTCAGGCACAGCGCGACGGCGAATGGAGGCTGCAGGTCAAACGCCGCGCCGCAATTTCAACGATCACATATCCGTTCAACCCGCTCGATGCCGTGGGCTGGAAGGGCAATCTGTCCGCCGTCAAGCTCAATTGGCGCGATATCCGGCCCGTGATGAGCCATCGCTATCACATTCCGCCCAGCGTGCATTCGACCTTCGTGTCCGATCGTTTCGTCGTCTGCACCTTTGTGCCGCGCCCCATCGAAAGCGATCCCGGCGCGCTCAAAGTGCCGTTCTTCCATTCGAACGATGATTACGACGAAGTGATCTTCTATCACCAGGGCGAATTCTTCAGCCGCGACAACATCAAGCCGGGCATGATGACGTTTCATCCCAACGGCTTCACGCATGGCCCGCATCCCAAGGCGTTCGCGGCGGGTGCGCGGGCGGCGAAAACGATGACGGATGAAGTCGCCGTCATGATCGACAGCCGCGATGCGCTCGACGTCGCTCCCGCAGTCGAATCCGTCGAAGTACATGATTACGCCGAAAGCTGGATGCCGAAATGAAACTGGCGTCGTTGAAGACTGGCCGCGATGGCGCGCTTGTCGTTGTCTCGCGCGATCTTAAACAGTGCGTGTCTGTGGCGCATATTGCGGCGACATTGCAGGCCGCGCTCGATAGATGGACCGAACTTTCGCCGCATCTGATGCGCGTTTACGATCTGTTGAATGACGGCAGGGCAAAAGATTCGCATCTTTTCGATTCCGCACAATGCGCAGCACCCTTGCCGCGCGCCTATCAATGGGCGGATGGCTCCGCTTACGTCACGCATGTCGAGCTCGTGCGCAGATCGCGCGGCGCGGAGATGCCCGTATCATTCTGGACCGATCCGTTGATGTATCAGGGCGGTTCGGATGGTTTCGTCGGCCCCACTGATCCCATTCTTGCCAGTAGCGAAGATTGGGGCATCGATTTCGAAGGCGAAGTCGCGGTCATCACCGACGATGTGCCGATGGACGTAAACGTAGATGCGGCGGCTCCACATATCAAGCTTCTCATGCTCGTCAACGATGTGTCATTGCGAAATCTGATCCCTGCAGAATTGGCAAAAGGGTTCGGCTTCTTTCAATCAAAACCTGCGACGTCGTTTTCACCTGTCGCCGTCACGCCTGACGAACTTGGTGACAGCTGGGCGAGCGGCAAGGTGCACGGCGCTCTCGTCGCAATGCTCAACGGGGAGCGGTTCGGTTCTCCGGATGCTGGCGAGGATATGGTGTTCTCGTTTCCGCAACTCATCACGCATGCGGCGAAAACGCGTTCGCTTTGCGCGGGCACGATCATTGGTTCAGGCACGGTCTCCAATCGCAATCGCGATGTCGGTTCGTGCTGCATCGCGGAGCGCCGCGCGCTTGAAACAATAGAGGAAGGCGCGCCGAAAACGCCGTTCATGAAATTCGGCGACCGCATCCGCATTGAGATGCCCAATGTGACGGGCAATTCCGTCTTCGGCGCTATCGATCAGAAGGTTGTTCGCTACAATGGCCCATGATCTGATGCTTTATTCCTATTTCCGTTCGTCGGCCGCGTGGCGCGCACGCATTGCGTTGAATCTGAAAGGGCTGAAGCCCGATTACCGCTTCGTCCATTTGTTGAAGGACGATCAGCACAGCGCGGAGTATCGGCATGTCAATCCGCAGCAGCTTGTGCCCACATTGGTGGACGGCAGGCATACTATCGCGCAGTCGCTCGCGATCATCGAATATCTCGACGAAACCCATCCCGAACCGCCATTGTTGCCGAAGGATGCAGCGGGCCGCGCTCGCGCGCGTCAGATCGCCTATGCGATTGCGTGCGATATCCATCCGATCAACAATCTGCGCGTGCTGCATTATCTGCGCGATGAGTTCCAGCTTTCCGACGAGCAGCGCATGCAATGGCAGCGGCATTGGATCGCGCAAGGTTTCGACGCCATCGAGAAGCTGATTTCGCAGTCGAAGGCGACGGGCCGCTATTGCCATGGCGATATGCCCACCATCGCCGATATATGCTTAATTCCACAAATGGCCAATGCGCGGCGCGTGCATGTCGAGTTGACGGCGTTCCCGACATTGTTGCACATCGAGGAAACTGCGCTCGCGCATCCCGCATTCGCGGCCGCGCGGCCGGAGGTTCAGCCCGATGCGCAATAGTGTGGACGCGCAACTCGATCTCGATCATTTCCTGCCCTATCGACTTTCCGTTCTCACCAATCGCGTCAGCGGTGCGATTGCGCGGCATTATGCGGATCGTTTCGGCATGACAATTCCCGAATGGCGCGCGATGGCGGTATTGGGGCAGGGCGATGAACTTTCCGCGCGCGAAGTGGCCCAGCGCACCGCGATGGACAAGGTTCAGGTGAGCCGCGCGGTAGCGAGCCTTGTCACTGCCAAACGTGTACAACGGCAATCGGATGGCAATGACGGCCGCGTCAGCCGTTTATCGCTCACACGTAAGGGCCGCGCGATCTATGACGAAATCGTGCCGCTCGCATTGCATCTGGAGGAATTGCTGCTCGCGCCGCTTTCGTCTGCGGAGCGCGGCACGCTCGATGCGCTGATGCTCAAGCTGGCCCGCCAGATCGAACACCTGGATGCGCCGCTCCCCCTTCGATGACGGTCATCGCAGGGCGCGTGCGGGGACGCGCGGAATTTTCACCGAGGGCATAAGTCATCTCGCGCAATTTGCGCATGACGTCCTGCCGCGAAAGGCCCGCCAGTTCACCGAACGGCACAGGTTCGCCGATACGCACCTGAAGCTCGGTGCCCATGCGGTCGTGCACTTCCTTGAACAGAAGCGAAAGCCGCAGCGTCATGCTGAGATGGCTCGCGATCTGGAACAATCGGCTGTTCTGACCTGCGAAGAACACAGGCGCGACGGTGGTCTGTGCCTGCTGAATGAGGCGTGCCGTCAATGTCTTCCATTCCGCGTCGGTCGCGTGCGATTGCCAGATGCCCGGCGTCGTCGCCACGCCGCCCGCCGGAAACACGATGATGCACCCGCCGTTTTTCAGATGTGCCTTCGCTTCCGCGCGCGTTTTGAGGTTTGTTTGCAGCGCCTCCGGTGTATCCGCGAAATCGACGGGCAACAGGAACGAGCGGATTTCCTCCGCGCGATGCAACACCGAATTCGTCAGCACGCGGAAATCGCCGCGCACTTTCGAGACAAGCTGGCATATGATAATACCGTCAAGCACGCCGAACGGATGATTGGCGACAACGACGAGCGCGCCCGTGCGCGGCCAGTGCGAAAGCGTTTCTTCATTCGCAGCGACGCGCAAATCCAACTTGCGGATCGCGGCGGCGAAGAAGCTTTCGCCCGGCACGGGATGGGCGCGATTGTCGTCATAAAGCCGCTTGAGGCGCGGCTGGCCTGTCACGCGCTCGATCGCATGGATGAGCACGCGCTTCGGCCACGGATCGTCCGGCGCGGCGTAGGAGAAATTGTCCGAAGCGTCTTCGCGCATCAGCCGAATCTGCGTTTAAGCCAATCGATCATAGCGTTGTTGGTTTCTTCGGGCTTTTCCTGTTGCGTCCAATGCCCGCAATTCTTGATGAGGACTTTCTCAAGATCCGGCACGAAGCGTTCCATGCCGTCTGCCATTGCGGGGCGCAGCACCACATCGTCCTCCGCCATGATCATGAGGCTGGGCGCGCGCACCTTCTGTTCCATCGTGCCCGTCAGCACCCAATTGCGCGAGAAATTGCGATACCAGTTGATGCCGCCGGTGAAGCCCGTGCGCATATAAGTGTCCACGAATACCTGCAATTCCTCCGGCGACATGAGTGCTTCACCGGGCCACATCGCTTCATCCCATTGCAACGCTTCGAGCAAAGCGAGGGCACGCATCTCCTTCGGCATCTGATCGAATTGGGCGGAGGTCATGACATTCTTGCGCAGGAAGAAGCGGAATGTGCGTGCGACGTCGCGGCCCAGAATGGATTCCGCATAGCCCGGCTTCTGGAATTGCACGATATACATGTTCTCGCCATAGATCGCGCGCATGCCCATGATCGGATCGACGGGCGGCCGCGCGAGAAACGGCGTGTTAACGCCGATCACGCCCGCCACGCGGTCTGGATGAAACATCGGAAGATGCCACACGACGAAGCCGCCCCAATCGTGCCCGGCGAACACGGCTTTGCTGATGCCGAATGCATCGAGCATGCCGACAAGATCGCCTGTGAGATGCGGCATATCATAGGTCTCCACATCCTCCGGGCGGCTCGTGCCGCCATAGCCGCGTTGATCGGGCGCGAGCACGCGATGGCCCGCGGCCGCAAGCGCGGGGATCTGATAGCGCCACGAATAGGCAATCTCCGGAAAGCCGTGGCACAGCACGACGGGCAAGCCATCCTTCGGACCTGCCTCATACACGGCCATGTCGATGCCATTGGTGCGTATCATTGTGGGCGTTGGAAATTCAGGTGCCATGAGAGTTCTCCTATTGCGAATTCCATTTGAATGCGGTGTAGGCGAGCGCTGCCCAACCGGCGAGGAATGCAAGCCCGCCGAACGGCGTGACGATTCCAAGCGCCCTGTTGCCCGTCAGCGCGAGCATGTAAAGCGAGCCCGAAAACAGCATTATGCCTGCGAGAAAAAACGCAGCCGCGGTTTGCGCAGGCACGGTCGTGTTGTTACGCATCGCGAAGGCCGCCAGCCCCATCGCAAGCGCGTGATACATGTGATACCGCGCGCCCGTTTCGAACACGCTCATCGCATGCGGATCGAGACGGGTCTGCAAACCATGCGCGCCGAATGCGCCCGCAGCCACCGCGAGAAATCCGTTGATCGCGGCGATGCCAAGCCACAGATTCATGCGCAACCGCAGCCGCCATGGGCATGCGCATGGATCGTCTTTTCAACGGCAAGACGTGAAACCTCCGCCGTCGCGGCGTAATCCGCCGTCACACGCGCCATCAGATCGGCGTCGTTCATCAGATCGAGCGCAGTGAAGGCGAGGCTTTTCGCGCCGTCAATCACCGCCGCATCGCCTTTGTCGGATGCCGCCCAGCGCGCGAATTCCGGATTGTGGATGATGACGCCGGGCGGCGCCACGGCAAGCATCGGATGGATGGACGGCACGCGATGGCTCACATTGCCCATATCGGTCGAGCCCGCATAGCCGGAGGGCAATTTCTCCAGCGGGAAGAACTCGCGGCCCAGTGCTTCGGCATTACGTACATAGCTTTCCGCCATGGGCCAATTGGTTTTGATGTCGAGATAATCGGTGGCACCCCAATGCACCTCCGCGCGGCAACCCGTGGCGAGCGCGCCCGCATCGAAACAGGCCTGCACGCGTTTGCGCAACGTCGCCAGTTCATGCGCATCCGCAGCCCGCACATAGAACCGGCACGCCGCGCGTTCGGGTACGATGTTCGCGGCCAATCCGCCTTCGGTGATGATGCCGTGGATGCGCTCGCTGTTCTTGATGTGCTGGCGCAGTTGCGCAATCGATTGATAGGCCGTCACCACGGCATCGAGCGCGTTCAATCCGCGATAGGGCATGGCGGACGCATGCGCCGATTTGCCGTGATAAATCACTTCCACTTCCGAAATCGCGATGGACGGCATCGTGACGAGATTCATGCTCGACGGATGCATCATCATCGCGGCATCGATGCGTTCGAACGCGCCCTCGCGCGCCATCATCTCCTTGCCGCCGAAGCGCTCCTCCGCGGGCGTGCCCATATAACGCACGCGGCCTTTCATGCGCCCGCCGAGCTTGGCGAGCGCCATCGCCGCGCCGAGCCCTGCAGTCGCGATGATGTTGTGCCCGCACGCATGGCCGATGCCGGGCAGGGCGTCGTATTCGGAAAGAATGGCGATGGTCGGCCCGCGCTCGCCGAACTCGGCGGCAAACGCGGTGGAAAGGCCGAACGCCTCGCGCTGTACGGCCAGGCCATGCGCCTCGACTGCGCCCGTCAACCGCGCCGCGGCCTTGTGTTCCTCCAGCGCCAATTCGGGTTCGCCATGGATGGCATGCGAGAGTGCAAGCAATTCCTCGCGCATGCCGTCAATGGCGGCGGCGACGTCTTTTTTGAGCGCATCCAGCATCGCGCCATCATAGACAGTCCGCGTCCGCTTTGCGATGGTCGGCCATGACCCAATTCGTCACCGCCCCGGATGGTACGCGCATCGCCTATGAGGTGTTGGGCAAGGGGCCGCCCGTTCTGCTGGTGCACGGTTTTGCCGCAAGCCGCGTGCAGAATTGGAAAGATCCGGGCTGGTACGAAACGCTGACGGGCGCGGGCTATCGCGTCATCGCGATGGATTGCCGGGGCCATGGCGAGAGCGACAAGCCGCATGATCCCGCGCGCTACAGCCATAACGTCATGGCGCGCGATGTGATGGCCGTGGTCGAGGCCGTGGCGGCGGAGCCTGTGTTTCTCATGGGCTATTCGATGGGCGGTTACATTGCGATCCATGTGATGATGGCGCGGCCCGAGTTGTTGCGCCGCGTGGTGATCGGCGGCGTGGGCGCGGTGTACCTGACCGGCGGCTTCGGCCCGCGCGAGGCGATTGCCGATGCGCTGCTCGAACCCGATGGGGGCAAAGTCACCGATCCCACCGCGAAAGCGTTCCGTCTTTTTGCGGGTCAGAAGGGTAAGGATGTTGAGGCGCTCGCGGCCTGCATGCGCGCGGATCGCAAGCTGTTTACGGCGGACGAGCTTTCGCATTCCACGCGGCCCGTGCTTGTCGTGTGCGGGGAGAACGACACAGTGTCCGGCCCGCCGGGCCCACTCGCTGCCGCGTTCGCGGATGGGCGCGCAGTCGTGGTGCTGCGCCGCGATCACATGTCGGCGGTGGGCGACAAGATTTTCAAGAAAGCAGCTCTTGATTTCCTTGCCGAGGACGCGCAATGAAATTGAAGGGCATCCGCGTATTGGATCTTTCACAATTCCTGCCGGGCCCGCATCTGACGATGACGATGGCCGATCACGGCGCGGACGTCATCATGGTCGAACCCGCGAATGGTGTGGGCGAACCTTCGCGGGCGCTCGGCGCGCGCACGAAGGATGGCGTCACGGTCTGGTTCCGCAATATCGCGCGCGGCAAGCGCAGTATTATGCTCGATCTCAAATCGGAAGCGGGCCGCAAGAAATTCCTCGCGCTTGCGGATGAAGCCGATGTGATTGTGGAGGCATTTCGGCCCGGCGTCGCAAAGCGTCTGGGCATCGATTATGAAACCATCGCCGCGCGCAATCCGCGCATTATCTATTGCGCGATCTCGGCGTTTGGGCAGAACGGCCCCTATCGCGACAGGCCCGCACATGATCTTGCGGTGCAGGCGCTTGCGGGCACGGCCGATCTCGCGCGCAACAATGACGACAAACTCGCGCCGCCGAATCTCACCGCCGCCGATATGGCCGCTTCGCTGACCGCACTGTCCGCGATCCTCATGGCGCTGCTCGCGCGAACGCAGACGGGCAAGGGCGAATATATCGATATCGCGATGTATGACGCGCTGCTTGCCTGGACGCCGAACATCGCCGCACCAGTCTTCGCCGAAAACCGCGCGCCCGTGCCGAAAGAAATGCGGCCCTATGGCGGGCAGGCGATGAACCGCATCTACGAAACGCACGATGGCCAATTCATCGCGCTTGGCGGCTCCGAAGTGAAATTCGCGGAGAATCTGCTGCGCGCGTTGGGTCGCTCGGATCTTCTCGATTACGCGAAGCTTGAACCCGGTACAGGCCAGAAACCGCTCATCGATTTCTTCGTTGAAATCTTCGCTATGAAAACACGCGCGGAATGGGAAGAATTTCTAGGCCGCATCGATCTGTGCTGGGCGCCGTTGCGCACGTTGAAAGATGCATTCGAGGATTCGCACACGCTCGCGCGCGATATGCTGTTGCATGATGCGCTTGATAACAAACACATCGGTCCCGCAATCAAATTCCGCAACGAGCCAGCCGAACCAAATCTCTCATTGCCGGAATACGGATGTTATAACGCCACTTGGTATCCAAAATAAAAGACTCCGTCATGGCCGGATTTAATCCGGCCATCCATCCGATGCGTGTCTAGGCATCGGAAACGATTCTCTTGCGCTCGCAGACGCGAGCGCGATGGGTGGCCGGTTCAAGCCCGGCCATGACGGGTGGGTGTCAAACCGATCTCTGCGCCTTATCCTTTTCATTGGCGCCGCGGATTTGGTTGCGGATCATGTCCCATTCCGCATCGCCGAGCCGCGCAAGCGAGGAAAAATTCCCGGCGGTGAGATGCGACGCACCGTCAATGGCAATGGTCTGGCCCGTCAGATATTCGCAGCCATCGGCCATGAGAAAAACCGCCAAGTTCGCAAGCTCCGGCATGTGTCCCACACGGCCCATGGGAATGCCCACACCGCCATTGCCGCCGCCCGAGCCTTCCGGATTGAGCCGCTCCCACGCGCCTTTCGTGGGAAACGGTCCCGGCGCGATCGCGTTCAGGCGAATACCGTTCGGCCTCCATTCGGTCGCAAGCGACTTCGTCATGATGTTGAGACCAG
>DATHQA010000017.1:0-4014 GCA_035483375.1 Rhizomicrobium sp.
GTCTCGTTCACCAATCAGTCGCTGTGGATGTTCATCGTCATCGCGGCGGTTGGCGCGTTCCTTACCATCGCCTCGTCGAAGCGCGCGCTTGTGCCTTCGCGCATGCAGTCCATGGCGGAAATCTCATATGAGTTCGTCGCCGGCATGATCAATTCGTCGGCGGGCGAAGCGGGTTTGCGCTTCTTTCCCCTCGTCTTCACGATTTTCATGTTCGTGCTGTGCGCGAATTTCTTCGGCCTGCTGCCGGGATCGTTCACGGTGACGAGCCAGATCGCGGTAACGTTTGCGCTCGCGTCGCTTGTCATCCTCACCGTCATCGTTACGGGTTTCATGGAACACGGCATCGGGTTCCTGAAACTGTTCGTGCCGAAAGCGCCGTTGCTGTTGCTTTTCCTGCTCGTGCCCATCGAGATCATCTCGTTCCTCACGCGCCCCATCAGCCTCTCCGTGCGTCTGTTCGCGAACATGCTCGCGGGCCACACGATGCTGAAAGTGTTCGCGTTCTTCGTCATCGCGCTTGGCGGCGCGGGCGGATTGCTGGCGCCGCTTTCGATTGCGCCGATGTTCCTCATCATCGCGATCACCGCGCTTGAACTGCTCGTCGCGTTTCTTCAGGCCTATGTGTTCGCGGTCCTGACCTGCATCTATCTGAACGAAGCCTTGCATCTTCACGATCACCACTGAACCAAAGGAGTTTTTCGACATGGACGTCGCAGCAGCGAAAATGATCGGCGCGGGCCTTGCCTGTATCGCGCTCGTCGGCGCCGGTATCGGCATCGGCAATGTGTTCGGCAGCTATCTCTCGGGCGCGCTGCGCAATCCGGGCGCGGCGGCGAGCCAGACCACAAACCTCCTTCTCGGCTTCGCGCTGTGCGAAGCGACGGGTCTGTTCGGCCTCGTGATCGCGCTCATCATCCTGTTCACCTGATGGACGCGCAGGCGACAACAGCGACGACGCAATCCGCCAAGGGAGGCGGCTTTCCGCCGTTCAAGGTGGAGACCTTTCCGGGCCAGATCTTCTGGCTTGGGATCGCGTTCGCCTTGCTGTTCGTCGTGATGTGGCGCGTGGCGGGGCCGCGCATCGGCGGCACGCTCACGCTTCGCAGGTCGCGCATCGCCGAGGAATTGTCGCGCGCCGAAACCGACCGCAAGGCGGCAGAGGCGACGTCAGCCGCCTATCAGACCGAGATGGTCGAAGCGCGCACGCGCGCACGCGCGCTTGCCGAGCAAAATCGCGAACGTGTCGTCGCCGATGTCACGCGCGAGGAAGCCGCTGCCGACGCGCAGGCGAATGAGCAGGTCGTGAAGGCCGAAGCGCGCCTCGCGCAATTGCGCGCCGATGCGAAAAGCCATATCGCGCAAGCGGCGCAGGAAGCCGCCGCCGATATCGTGCAGCGGCTCATCGGCGAAAGCATTTCGTCCGCCGATATCGCAGCCGTGCTGAAGGAGCAGGCATGATCGTCGAACTGCTCAAGGATCCCGATTTCTGGGAATGGCTCGGCCTTCTCACCGTGGTCGGCATCATTCTGTGGAAGCGCGTGCCGGCATTCCTTGGCGCGATGCTCGATGCGCGCGCCGCAGCCATCACGCGCGAACTCGATCAGGCCAAGCAATTGCGCGAGGAAGCGCAGACGCTTCTCGTCGATTATCGCCAGCGCGCCGAACGTGCGCATGCGGAAGCCGAGACCATGCTCACCGAAACGCGGGCCGAGGCCGAACGCTTCGCCGCGGAATCGCGCGAGCAGCTAAAGGCGCAACTCGAACGCCGCGCAAAACAGGCGCAGGACAAGATTGCCCAGGCCGAGGCGCAGGCACTCGCCGATATCCGCGCACTAGCGGCCGACATGGCCGTGGAAGCGGCGGGAAAACTCATCGCCGCGCGTCTCGACGACAAACGCGCAGGCGCCATCGTCGAAGACAGCATCAAGGATCTGTCGGCGAAGTTGAATTAACACATCAATGTCACGGCCCGCCGGAGTGCGGGCCATGACAGGTGGGTTTAATGCGTCGCTATCAAGTACCACGCAAAGCACGCCATCATCGCGATGTCGCCGAAGGCCATCGTGTAAGCGCGTTGTTTTAGATAGCGCGAAGGTTGCGCGACGACTGGCACAACGAAGCTCGATTTGCCGAAGAATGAGAACAGCAAAATCGGCAACCGTGCTTCAGGATGGAACGACGCATAGATCAGCAGCAATCCGCCCAGCGTAATCATCACGCCCCAACTGCGCACAATGAGCGTAGGGATCGCGCCCACCACGCCTTCGCCGAACACAAACCGCGTCGTGAGACGCGGGGCGAGCGCCAGCGAGATCATGCTGCATGTGGCGACACCGGATATCTGCAAGATCCAATCGATATTGCGGATGATCCAGTCCATCGCCCTCACCCTTTTTCGGGAAGTACCGTTCTGATGTGCAACTCGCGCAACTGGCGCGCGGAAACTTCGCTTGGCGCATTCATCATCAAATCCTGCGCCTGCTGGTTCATCGGGAACATCGTCACTTCGCGCAAATTCTCTTCGCCAGCGATGAGCATGACGATGCGGTCGATGCCCGGCGCAGTGCCGCCATGGGGCGGCGCGCCGTAGCGGAAGGCGTTGAGCATGCCGCCGAAGCGCGCTTCGGTTTCTTCGCGCGCGTAACCGGCAATTTCGAACGCTTTCAGCATCACATCAGGATCGTGGTTGCGGATTGCGCCGCTCGAAAGCTCCACGCCGTTGCACACGATGTCGTATTGATAGGCTTTGATGCTTTGGATCGTGTCGCGGTCCGCGCCGTCCAGCGCGAGGAATTTGTCGCGCGGGAATTGCGGCATGGAGAATGGATTGTGCGAGAAGTCGATCTTCTTCTCGTCCTCGTTCCATTCATACATGGGAAAATCCACAATCCAGCAGAATTTGAACTCGCCTTCCTTGATGAGATTGAGTTCGCGGCCGATGCGCGTGCGCGCAGCCCCCGCGAGCGAAGCCGCGCGATCGGCTTTTGCATCGGCAGAGAAGAACAGCGCATCGCCTGCTTTCACCTTCGCGGCCACGGCCATCGCGGCGGTCGCTTCAGCGGGAACGAATTTCGCGATCGGCCCCTTGCCGATAAGCGCACCACCCTCGTCTTCGAACACGATATAACCAAGGCCCGGTGCGCCCATGTCGTTGCGCGCCCATTCGTTGAGCTTGTCGAAGAAGGAACGCGGCTGGCTCGCCGCACCCGGCGCTGGGATCGCGCGCACGACCTTGCCCTTGAATGCCTTGAACGCGACATCCTCGCGCGCGAACACATCGCTCACATCGGCGATCTCGATGGGATTGCGCAGATCGGGTTTATCGACGCCGTATTTGAGCATCGACGTGTCATAGGCGATGCGCGGGAACGGCGCGGGCGCAATCTTGCGGCCAGCGGCGAATTCCTCGAACACGCCATGCAGCACGGGTTCAACAGCGGCGAACACATCGTCCTGCGTGACGAAACTCATCTCGAGATCGAGTTGATAGAACTCGCCCGGCGAACGGTCCGCGCGCGCGTCCTCATCGCGGAAACACGGCGCGATCTGGAAATAGCGGTCAAAGCCCGCGACCATGATGAGCTGCTTGAACTGCTGCGGCGCCTGCGGCAGCGCGTAGAACTTGCCCGGGTGCATGCGCGACGGCACAAGGAAATCGCGCGCGCCTTCCG
Source organism: Rhizomicrobium sp. (assembly GCA_035483375.1). Lineage (GTDB taxonomy): Bacteria > Pseudomonadota > Alphaproteobacteria > Micropepsales > Micropepsaceae > Rhizomicrobium. The sequence goes on from DATHQA010000017.1 coordinate 3,672, forward strand.
GCGAACTCGCGGTCAGGATCGGCGTCTGAAACTCCGTGAAGCCCTGATCGATCATGCGCCTGCGGATCGACGAGATCACCTTCGAACGCAGCGTGATGTTCCGGTGCAATCGGTCGCGCCGCAAATCGAGGAAGCGGTACTTAAGCCGCGTCTCTTCGGGATATTCGAGTTCGCCGAACACGGGCAGCGGCAATTCCTGCGCAACGGACTGGACTGAAATCTCCTCGATACGCACCTCCACCTCGCCGGTGGGCAACTCCGTATTCACGGTCTCGGCAGGCCGCGCCACCACGGGGCCGGTCACGGTGACGACCCATTCGGCGCGCACGCGGTCGGCCTCGGC
>DATHQA010000018.1:0-8572 GCA_035483375.1 Rhizomicrobium sp.
TATCGCTCGCGGCATTTGCCCTATTACACCGAAGGCATGTATTCGCCGTTCGATGTCGATGGCGAGAATTATTATCTGCGGCCGATGAATTGCCCGCATCATCACATCATCTATCTCGCGACGCGGCATTCCTATCGTGAACTGCCGCTGCGCATTGCGGAATACGGTCAGGATTACCGCTACGAAGCGTCCGGCGGATTGTCCGGCCTCATGCGCGTGCGCGGCTTCTGCATGAACGATGCGCATATCTATTGCCGCACCGATCAGGCAAAGGACGAATTCATCCGCGTGATGCGCCTGCATGCCCGTTATTACGATCTCATGGGCATCAAGGAATATTACATGCGGTTGTCCCTGCCCGATCTCGACAAGCTCGACAAATATGTGGACGAGCCGCAGAAATGGCTCGATGCGCTGTCCATCATCCGCGCGGCGATGACGGAGTCCGGCTATCCTTTCGTGGAGGCAAAAGGCGAAGCTGCGTTCTACGGGCCGAAGATCGACTTTATGATAAGGTCAGCCATCGGCACCGAATATACGATCTCGACCAACCAGCTCGATTTCCTCGCCACGCAGACATTCGGACTTACCTATATCGGCGAGGACGGGGCCGAGCATCCCGTTTACGTCATCCATCGCGCGCCGCTCGGCACGCATGAACGCTTCACCGCATTTCTCATCGAACATTATGCGGGCGCGTTCCCAACCTGGCTTGCGCCGATCCAGGTGCGTCTCATTCCGATCAGCGATAAGGTGACGGACTACGCGCACAAGGTGAAGGAGACGCTGTTCGCCACGCCCGTCGTGAACGGCACGGGTGGCCTGCGCGTGGACATCGACACATCGGCCGAGCGCATGCAGAAGAAAATCCGCGACGCGCAGCTTCAGAAAATTCCCTACATGCTCGTCGTGGGCGAGCGCGAGGCGGCGGAGGGAAAAGTCGCCGTACGCCTGCGCTCCGGCAAAGATCTCGGCGCCGTGCCGCTTGATGCCTTCATCGCGCGCATCAAACGCGAAGCCGAGACGCGGCAGGATACGGAAGACGACAAAGCGTGACGACTTGGGATAAACTGGCGCTGGGAACGGATTGCCCGTTCGATGCGCCGCGCCCTACATCCAACGAGCATTGGGATTTGATCGCACCACTTTCGGTTTCTTCGCTCTATCTGCAGAAGAACCAGACATATCGCGGCCATTGCATCCTCGTTCTGGAACGGCACGCGATACGGCCCGATCAACTCTCGGCCGAAGAATGGGCCGCATTCTGCGCTGACCTTCATGTTGCGGAGCGCGCGGTGGTGCAAATCGTGCAGCCGGATCACATCAACATCGCATCGCTCGGCAATGTGATGCCGCATCTGCATTGGCACATCGTGCCGCGCTACCGCGACGATCCGCGCTGGGGCGACCCGATCTGGCCGACAAACCTGGCAGATATGCCCGATATCCGGCTTTCCGCAGACGAACAGGCCGGACTCCTCGCGAAATTGCGCGCTATCCTTGGATAACGGGCCGGATTCGCACCATTGCCCCTTGCCAATCGCGCCCGGACTTTTATTCTGTTGCAGGTCCGTTCACCTCAAGGTGGCCGGGCCCGACGTGTCGTCGCAACCAGCGCCGCGCGCGAGCTTTCGAGGAGATTTGCCACGCCGTTTATCGAAGAACGCACTTCGTGGGCCCGGCAAACCCCGCGGAGTGCTCAACCGCGTCGTTTTGAAAGGAGAGAGTCATAGCCCCCCCTAAGCGTTTTCAGCAGACCCCTGCGCCCCAGGCAAAGGATGGTCCCCGCGTCAATGAAGAGATTTTTTCCCGCACGATCCTCCTCATCGGAGACGACGGGCACAAATATGGCGAGATCGGCATCGACGAAGGCCGCGCCATTGCCGAAGAAAAAGGCTTCGATCTGGTCGAGGTTTCGCCCGAGGCGAAGCCGCCCGTCGTCAAGCTCATGGATTTCGGCAAATACAAATACGAACAGCAGAAGAAAGCCGCCGAGGCCCGCAAGAAGCAGAAGGTCATCGAGCTCAAAGAAATCAAGATGCGCCCGACCATCGACGATCACGATTACGATGTGAAGATGCGGTCGATGAAACGCTTCTTCGACGAAGGCGACAAGGTGAAGGTAACGCTGCGCTTCCGCGGCCGCGAAATGGCGCATCAGCATCTCGGCATGGAATTGCTCAACCGCATCCAGAAGGATGTCGATGTCTTCGCGAAGATCGAGCAATACCCGAAGATGGAAGGCCGTCAGATGATGATGGTGCTTGCGCCGAGGTAATACACACTCGCTTGTCATGGCCCGCCGGAGTGCGGGCCACCTAGGTGACACCCTGCTTATCGCGCAGAATTTTCTGAGTTCTATTTTCGAAGAGAACCACGAACGTCAGCTGGGTGGCCCACACTAGGTGGGCCATGACATTTGTGGCTAGGTGCGAACCCTCGCGCTCGCGAGAATCTTCTCCACCATGTCGGCGTAAGAGAATCCCGCCTGCGCGGCAGCGGCGGCGAAACCCGCATCGGGCGCGATGCAGGGGTTGGGATTGATCTCAAGCATCGTTGCTTCGCCACGCTCGCTCACGCGGAAATCGACGCGCGCATAACCGGAGAGGCCGAACAGATGCCACGCCTCGCGCGCGAGATGGCTGAGCCGCGCGTTGAGTTCGGGCTCCGTCTCATCCCAGCCAAACACGCGCACCGTGTTCACGGCATCGGGGCTTTCCGTATCCCACTTCGCGCCATAGCCCACGATGCGAGGGCGCTGCTTCTCCCATTGCTCGAAGCGCATCTCGGCAATGGGCAACACACGCGGCGCGCCGTCTTCCTCAAGCACCGCGACATTGAACTCGCGGCCCTCGATATACTCCTCCGCGAACCAGCGCCCGCCGAAACGCTCACGGCACAATTGTGCGCGAGCCCTGACCGCTGCGCAGCCGATCACAACGGCTTCGTCGTCGAGGCCAAGCGAAGCATCCTCCGTCGCGGATTTCACGACATAGCGGCCATGTTCGGCGAGAGCATGCCAATGCGGCGGTTCGGTCCAATCGGGCGTCGGATGGCCCGCGTCACGAAAAATGCGTTTCACCAAAGGCTTGTTGCCCGTCCTTGTCATAGGCTCTGAGGCATTACCCGTGAATTTCGTGCCCAATTGCGCGAGCATTTCGGGCGCAAGCGGCGCGCGCTCGCCTGCCCCTTCGACGCTTTCGACAAGATTGAACACGGCATCAGGGCGAACACGCTCCAGCAACATGCGCAATGTTGACGGTGCAAACGGCGCACGTTCGGCGTGATGGCCCTTCTCCGCGAGCGCCACTGCCACGGCCTCGGCCTGAATCAGCGTGTCGAGTTCGTCGGGCGGCGCGTCAGGTGAAATATCCGAATGCAGGACCAATACACGCATCGAGAACCTTGGGCAGAACTATAATTCCATCTCAGTTTGTCATGGCCCGCCTAGTGCGGGCCACCCAGGTGACACAGTTATTTTTGCCGATGGATTTTCTCAGTTCGATTTTCACCCGGAAGCGCAGACTTCAGCTGGGTGGCCCGCACTCCGGCGGGCCATGACAGTGAGGGTTTAATGCATCAACGCTGCACAGCGAGCTGAGGATATCGCGCGAGAAACGCATCCATGATGCGCTCGATGAGATCAACGTAAGTAAGGCCTTTGAACTTCGCGATGAAAACGAGATCGGAACGCTCCGGATGCAGGCCCGCGAGCGGATTGACCTCGATGAAATAGGGCTTGCCGTCCGCGCCGTTGCGGATGTCGATGCGCCCGCCATCGCGGCAACGCAGCGCCCGCCATGCCGCGAGCGCCACATCCGCAGCCGCCTCGCCTGCTGCATCATCCGCAAGGCGATATTCCATGCGGTCTTCGTAGTGTTCCTTGTTCTCGAAAGAGTAGCCATGCGCTTCGGCATTCGCGGTGAAGGACACTTCCATCGTGCCGAGAACGCGCGCGTCTTCGCCGGTGCCTGTGATGCCCACGGTGAATTCGCGGCCCGACAGATAGGCTTCGACCAAGACGGGCTGATTGAAACGCTCCAGCAAATCGGCAGCGATGGCATGAAGCGCACTCGCATCATCGACTTTCGATTTCGCGTAAACGCCTTTGCCGGAGCCTTCAGCGACAGGCTTGAGGAACAGCGGAAACGGCAATGCGATGTTGTCCGCATCGGCGAACTTCTCGATCACCGCGAATGGCGCCGTCGGCACGCCGCAATCGCGCACGACGCGCTTGGTCATCGCCTTGTCGAGCGTGAGCGCAAGCGTCAGCGCATCGGAAAACACATAAGGAATGTCGTAAGCCTCAAGCAGCGCGGGCGCCTGCGCCTCACGCGCGAGCCCCTTCAACCCTTCGCAGAAATTGAACACGCCGTCCCAGCGCTCGCCCGCGACGAGCTTTTCGGCCAGCCGCTTCACATGGCCGATGCGCACGGGCTCGAAGCCGAGCGAGCGCAACGCGTCGCAGATCGCGGCAATCGTGATTTCGCTGTCGAACTCGGCCGTTTCCTCCTCGCTCATTCCCATGGCGAGGTAGTCGGCCCGGAGGTCGTAAGTGACCCCGATGCGCATGGATTATTCCGCCGCTTTGACCTTGTCGGCGCCGAGCGTACCGCCCGGATCGGCATAGCGGTAGACGTCGCCTTCGAAATTGCGCAGCAGCAGGTCGTCGCCGTCACGTCCGACAATCGAGTCCGGCGCGATGAGGATCTTACCGCCGCCGCCCGGCGCATCCACCGCGAACATCGGCGTCGCATAGCCCGTGGTGTGGCCGCGCAGCGCACGGATGATCTCCACGCCCTTGTCCACGGTCGTGCGGAAATGACCGGAGCCGCGGATGGGATCGCATTGATAGAGGTAATAGGGCTTCACGCGGCGCTTAAGCAGGCCATGCATGAGCGACATCATGAGCGTGGCGTCGTCATTCACGCCCTTCAGCAGCACGGTCTGGCTTCCCATCGGCACACCTGCATCGGCGAGACGCGCGAAGGATTCCGTTACCTCGTCGGTCAGCTCGTTCGGATGCGTGATGTGGATGCTGAACCAGACCGGGTGATGGCGTTTCAGGATTTTCGTCAGCTCCTTTGTGATGCGCTGGGGCAGCACCACAGGAACCTTCGTGCCGAAGCGAATGAATTCGATGTGCGGAATCGCACGCAGGCGCGACAGCAGCCATTCGAGCTTCTCGTCACCGAGCGTCAGCGGATCGCCGCCGGAGAGCAGCACGTCGCGAACCTCAGTGTGCTGCTCGAGATAGGCAAGCGCCTTTTCCCACTGCTTGTTCGAGAACTGATATTCGCCGCCGGGATTGCCCACGACGCGCGCGCGCGTGCAGTAGCGGCAATAGGTCGAGCATGTGCCCGTCGTCAGGAACAGCACGCGGTCGGGATAGCGATGCACGAGGCCCGGCGCGACCGTGTCGTGGTCCTCACCCAGCGGATCATCATACTCGCCGGGCATGCGCGTATATTCGTCGCCCGTCATCACATGCGTGCGGCGCAGTGCTTCCTTCGAGTCCTCGAGGTCCATGAGACTCGCGTAATAGGGCGTGATGCCGACCGGCAGCGAACCATTGTGCCGCTCCACCGCCGAGCGCTCGTCCTCCGACAGGCGGAAGATGCGCGCCAGTTCCTCCAGATTGCGGATACGATTGCGCATCTGCCAGCGCCAATCGTTCCAATCGGCAGAGGTCGTGCCGGGATAGAAGCGGCGATAGAATTCTTTGGTGTCGGGGTTGACGGGAAAGCGCAGCGCCTTCTTGCGGGCTGGCGCGATCTGAGGAATGCCTTGTTCAATACGCACGGGGTTCTCGCGAACTTCCCGCAACGGAGGCTTCAGCGCTTGCCCCCGCACGACCTGCAGACCCATCGTCTTCCCGTGACGCTCCGGCGATTGCGCCTCGAAAAGCCCCAGCGACTTTTCCGACCGGCACATCGACTCGGGCGAGTTTTAGAAGCTTTGATGAAGTCGTCAAGTGAACGATGACGCGTTTGGTGAACGGAGCGCTTGCCGGAAACATCGATTTGACGGGGCTGAAGCACGGTTCATGCGTATGCGGAGCATATAAAGGCTTGCCGGGAGCGATTTCCGTCATGTGTAAAGTCGAATGTCTGAAGTACATAAAAGTCAATGACGGCAATGTTTCCTGCCATCGAGACCAAACCTCGTCTGGCCCGGCTGGTGGATTACAGCCCGTTCATCATTCGATCCGTATGCGGATCATTCGGGGCGCAAGCGTTCCGCGATGAAATGTGGATAAATCATTCGAGCGGCGGCGCCGTCACCTCGGCCACAGGCGCCACGCGATAGAAGGTCAGATGCACGCGCCGCCCGCGCGAGTAGTTGAGACCCGAAACCTCATCGACCTTCACGGCCTGACCGCCAAGGCTTGCGAGCCGCGACAGGAAACTTTGCCGCTCGCCATCCTCGACAAGCGCGAGGCCGCCTTCGCCCGCCTCGACTTCGGCGGCGGTCGATCCGCCGGTCACGCGCGTCTGCGTGCCGAGCAGGAAGATCATGCTTGGCTCCGCATAGCCCGCGAGGATCGGCGGCGGATCGCCCGGCCGCTTGTCTTTCGCGTAAGCCTCAGCGGCGCGCGAGCTAAGCCAGATCGTCGAAAGCCGCGGTGCGGTGCCCGCCGTGAGTGCGGGATAAAGCACGAGCGCCGTCAGTACGGCGCAGGCGAGCGCCATCGTGTTCTTATGGCGCAGCAGAAAGACAAGCGCCGCAATGCCCATGAGCGCGCTCGCCGCGACCCAGACAATGAGCCACGCCGGCACGCCGCCGCCGAACATCTTCATCGCGAGAATGGGTGAAGCGACAAGCGCCGCCAATGCGATCGCGAATTGCACGGCAGCGGCATAGAGCATCGCGTATTGGCCACGCGTCGTGGGCAGCTCACCGCGCATCGCCCAGAACGCTGCAAGCAGCGCGAGAGCGGGATAAGCGGGCAATATATAATGGGGAAGCTTCGTGGGGACGAGCTCCACCATGAGCCATGCAGCACCGGCCCAGGCGAGCAGGAAACGCGCAGGCGCATCGCTCCGGAACGACCACGCAGCGCCAATGGCCGGAATCGCGAACAGCGTCACAGGCCACAGCGTGAAACTTGAGAGCAGCAGGAAATAGCCGGGCCATGCGCCATGCGCTTCCTCGCCGCTCACGAGCTTGCCGCCGAAATCATGGCCGAGCGATTGGGCGTAGAACGCCCCGTGGCTTCGCAGCGCGATCGCGATCATCCAGGGCAACACGATGACAAGCATGAGCGCGAGCCCACGCCATGGCCGCAGATTGCGAAGCCATGTCCAATCGCGATCCCACAGCGAAAGCGCCAAAGCCGTCACGCCGCAAACGGCAAGGACCACAGGGCCTTTGATGAGAATGCCGATGCCTGCCGCACCCCATCCGGCAAGCGCAATTGAGAGCGAAAGCTTCGGTCCGCTCCGCGCGGCGAGATAAGCGCGCAGCAATACGCTTTGCGCCGCGATAATCGTTGAAAGCAACACCGCATCGGTCGTGGCGATGGTGGATTCCGCTGTCAGCAACACCGTCGCCGCAAGCAGCATCGCGCCTGCAAGCGCGATCTCCGGCGGCGCAATCGCGCGTGCGAGCCAGAACAGCATCCATGCCGCAAGGATACCGCCGAGCAGCGAGGGCACACGATACGTCCAGATCTCCGTCCGCGTGCCGTGGCCGAACACGGCGGTCGAGGCCGCCTGAAGCCAGTAAATGCCGATGGGCTTTTTGTATCGCGGCGCGGTGCCGAAACGGATATCCACGAAATTGCCCGTCTCGAGCATCTGCTTGGAGCTTTGCGCGAACAGGCTCTCGTCGCGGTCGAGCGGCTTCAGGCTCAAGACGCCGGGCAGCCAAAGCGCAAGGCACAACATGGCGAGCACGGGCAACGGCCACCGCGCCAACGCCGCAAGCCATCCTGTTCCTTCGATTCCGCTCATGTCCCCTGCCCTATGGGCCAGCCGCCCGCGCCTGTATAAGGCGCGCGACCCGAGTCTGGATAGAATCAATCATGGCGGTGAGCCTGTCGGTCGTGGTGCCAGTGAAGGACGAAGCGGAGAATGTCGCCCCGCTCGCGCGCGAGATCGCCCGAGCCCTTTCCGAGGAGGACACGCCCGAGATCATCTTTGTGGACGACGGCTCGACCGATGGCACGGCGGAGGCGCTCGCGGCGCTCAAAATCGAACTGCCGCAATTGCGCGTGATCCGGCATGGGCGCAATGCGGGCCAGAGCCGCGCGATCCGGACGGGCATGCGGGCCGCGCGCGCCGATATCGTCGCTACGCTCGACGGCGACGGCCAGAACGATCCGGCGGACATTCCCGCCCTCGTCGCGCAATTGCGGGTAGGCAATGCGAAGCTCGGCATGGTGGGTGGTGTGCGCGCGAACCGGCAGGACAGGCTTTCACGCCGCCTTGCTTCGACGCTTGCGAACGCGTTCCGCCGCGCGATGCTGGGCGACACGGCGACGGACACGGGCTGCGGGATCAAGGCCATTCGCCGCGATGTCTATCTCTCGCTTCCCTATTTCGATCATCAGCATCGTTTCCTCATCAAT
>DATHQA010000019.1:0-6128 GCA_035483375.1 Rhizomicrobium sp.
AGAACGGATTTCATCTCGTTGTTCATCGCATTCTCCCGACCTTCGCCCAGAGATAGTCCCGTGCCCCTTGTGTGCAAAGAGCGCAAAAAACGCGCAGGTGCGTTGCGCGCCCGGCACGAGAACAAACTAGTTACGGCATGAGCCGGTAGCCGCCGCTTTCGGTGACGAGAAGGGCGGCTTGCGCCGGATTCGCCTCGATCTTCTGGCGCAGGCGATAGATATGGGTTTCCAGCGTGTGGGTCGTCACCGCTGGATTATAGCCCCAGACCTCATGCAGCAGCGTATCGCGCGGCACCGTATCGCCGGAGCGATAGAGGAATTTGAGGATATTGGTTTCCTTCTCGGTGAGCCGGACGCGCTTGCCCTTGGCATCGATAAGCTGCTTGGCACTGGGCCGGAATGTGTAAGGCCCGATGCGATAAACGGCCTCCTCGCTCTGGCCATGGCTCCTCAAATGCGCATGCACGCGCGCCATGAGCACGGCGAAGCGGAAGGGCTTTGTCACATAGTCGTTCGCGCCGGAGCGCAGGCCCTCGATCGTATCGGTATCGGAATCCGCCGCCGTCAGCATGATGATGGGGCATGTGATGCCCGCCTCGCGGAATTCATGGGCAAGCGTGCGGCCGTCGCCGTCGGGAAGGCCCACGTCCAGGATCATGAATTCGTAGAGTCCTTCGCGGGCGCGCTCGCGGCCTTCCGCGCAAGTGGCGGCTTCGACGGGAGCATATTCGCCCTCCGCCGCAAGCTGCTCGGCCAGCGAGGTGCGCAGCATCTGGTCGTCGTCGAGAAGCAATACGCGCTTGGCGCTCGGCATGATTATTCCCTTAAGCGCAATCCCGCGAAGCGTGCAGCGGTTCGCGTCAGATTGCGCGACATACATAAGTCCCCCGCCCAACCCTACCCGGTTTTGGAGGGCCGGTGTATGTGGGGGCATGGCGGAACCGTCAAATCAACAAGCCGGGAGAACGGTCGCAAATGTTGCGGCGGCGGCTGCGGCCTTGCGGGCGGGATTGCCGTTGCGCGTGACGGGCGCGGACGGCGCGGCAACTATGCTGGCCGTCGAAACCGCGACGGATGAGGCGCTCGCCGTCCTTGAAAAGCCCGTGCTGCTCTTGACGCATGCCCGCGCCGCGACGCTGAAGATCAGGCTCTATACCGAAGGCGTCGTAGCGCTTGCCATTGCGCCCGGCACGCGGGTTGCCGCGTTGCGCGCGATTGCCGATCCCACCTCCGATCTTGCGGAGCCGATGAAAGGCCCGTTCGATACGAGCCGCGAGAAATTGCCGAGCGTCTATGCGCCCGCCGTGAAGCTCGCAAAGCTTGCAGGTTTGCTGCCCTCCGTCATCGCTTCGCGCGCGCAAACGGGTGCTGTCGAAATCGCTGCATCCGATATCGAAAACTACGATGACGCCATCGTGCGCACACTCGCCTTGGTCGCGCGCGCGCGTGTGCCGCTCGAGGGCGCGGAGAATGCAGAGCTTGCTGCATTCCGTCCGCGCGATGGCGGGCCGGAGCATTATGCGATCATTATCAATACGCCTTCGACGCAAGCGCCCGTGCTCACGCGCCTGCATTCGGAATGTTTCACGGGCGATCTGCTCGGTTCGCTCAAATGCGATTGCGGCCAGCAATTGCGCGGCGCCATCGAAGCGATTTCAAAAGCAGGCGGCGGCGTGCTGCTTTATCTCGCGCAAGAGGGCCGCGGCATCGGCCTCATCAACAAATTGCGCGCCTATCGCTTGCAGGATCAGGGCTTCGATACGGTCGAGGCGAATGAACGGCTGGGTTTCGAAGCCGATGAGCGCCTATACGGCATCGCCGCACGCATGCTCTCGCTGCTGGGTTACAACAATGTCGCGCTCATGACGAACAATCCGGAAAAAGTGGCCGCGCTTGAAACCGCGGGCATCAAAGTTGCCGAACGCGTGCCGCATGCGTTTCCCGAAAACGATCACAACCGCGCCTATCTCGCGACGAAGGCGGCCAAGGCCGGGCACCTGTTCTGATCGCAAGACGGCTTTGCTTGACTTGCATGTTTTCAAATGATTCTTTGGTTCTGCGGCTCAGCCAAGTGAATTCGCGCCATGGCGACCCAGGAAATTTCCATCGAGATGGTCTACGAACGCCTAAGCGACGGGCGCTATCACGTCACCAGCGAAGATGTGCCCGGCTTCCAGATGGTTGGACTGGATATCGACGCGATTCAGAATGATATCGACGAAGTGATCAGGGATCTGCTGCGGTACAATTCGGGTTTTGTCGTGGAAGAATTGCGATGGGTGCCAAGTCTTGAAGACGTAAAGCATCACCTGCAGAAGCCCAGCCCAGAAGGAAAAGCGCGTTATATAGCCAGCGGTAAGATCGCGGCATAGCGTGTGGTCGTAATTATTACCCGCGCGGAGGTCGAAAAAGAACTCACCAACCGAGGGTGCGTAAAAGTCAAAGAATATGCCTTCCGCTCCGGCACTTTGTGGCGAACCGCCGATGGCAAATATTATTTCGTAGTGCCTCAGGAGATTGGCGGCTGGACTGGCGACGATACGTTGCGAGACATCCTCACCAAACTCGACGATAAGCATTCCTGAAATCTGGGCCTGCAATTGAGCAGGATACGATTAGTGTCCGGCAGATATTGCCGACAGCGCGTTTTCAGCGCTGCGCTGCATTAAGAAAATTCAATGCATACAAATGCTTTGCGATGGCAGGGCGTTTGCTTCGTTCCCGCAAGGGGGAGAAGTATGCCCGCTGATTTCGCGCACAATATTCAGACGCCATTCTTTCCGATGGCGGCGCGGATGCCTGCGCCTCAGCCTGCAAGCGCTGCGCAAACCGCTTCGAGCGCGAGTTCCACGGGCGCGCCCAAGAAATCCTTCCTTGATGAGGTTTTCGACATCGTCAATCCGCTGCAGCACATCCCCATCGTTTCGACGATCTATAGCGCGGTGACGGGCGACAAGCCCGATCCCTTCGCGCAGATCGCGGGCGATACGCTTTACGGCGGGGCCATGGGTTTTATGGGCTCCATGGCCAATCAGGCCTTCACGCAGATCGCGGGCAAAAGCGTCGGCGACATGGCGCTCGCCATGTTCGAAGGCGACAAGAACACACAGGTCGCGACTGCGGCACCCGCAGCCACTTACCTTGTGCAGCCGTCGCAAACCAATGTTGCATCGGCTGAGGATACGCCGCAGGCCGCACCGACGACACCTGTCACGACTTCGCTCGTGCCTCCCGCCAATGAAGCGCTCATGGCGTCGCTGAAGGATCATGGCGTCGACGCCGATCTCGCCTTGCGCGCGTCCTATGCCTATCGGCAGGCCGTGAATGCCGCCGATATTTCTCCCTAATCTCCCCGCTCTATCCCCGCCCCTTTGGAGTGCAATAGATTCGTGCCGACCCAAGCCCGGAACCATGCTGTCCGGGGGGAGGGATAAGTCTGTCCAAATGGAGATGCATTTTTGAAATCGCCGCTTTTCAAAATTTCTTCCCATGAAATCCTGGGGCCAGCGCTCGACTGGGGCGATGGCGCGCGGCGTTGCGCGGTCGGCCGCTCCGGCATCGGCGAGAAAAGGAAAGAAGGCGACGGCATCACGCCGCTTGGAATCGTCCCGGTGCGCTACGTGCTTTATCGGCCCGATCGTGTTGCGCCGCCTCAAACGGAATTGGAGGTTTGCGCAATCGGGGAATGGGATGGCTGGTGCGATGCGCCGGGCGATCCTGCTTACAATCGCCCCGTCACACTGCCCTATCCCGCGAGCGCCGAACATCTTTGGCGGCAGGATCATCTCTACGACGTCGTGGCCGTGCTCGGTTACAATGACGATCCCGTGGTGGACGGCAAAGGCAGCGCGATTTTCCTGCATCTTGCGCGGCCCGATTACGGTCCGACCGAAGGCTGCGTCGCGCTTGCATTGCCCGATCTTCTTGCAGCGCTCGAAGCGATGGCGCCAGGCGCATGCGTCGAAATCGTTTAGCGTTCGCCGAAAATGGCCGTGCCCACCCGCACATGCGTCGCGCCGAATTTGATCGCGGTCTCGAAATCGCCGCTCATGCCCATGCTGAGGAGCGAAAGCCCCGTTTCGCGCGCGAGTTTTTGCAGCAATGCGAAATGCGGCGCGGGCGGTTCGCTCACGGGCGGTACGCACATCAATCCCGCGATAGGAAGTTTTTGCGTTTCGCGGCAGAAATCGATGAACGCTTCGGTATCGCGAGGGTCGATGCCTGCTTTCTGCGGTTCCTCACCGGTGTTCACCTGCACAAGCAGCTTGGGCATGCGGCCGGTGCGTTCGGCCTCGCGCGCAATCGTTTCGGCGAGTTTGGGTCGATCGAGCGAATGGATCGCATCGAACAACTCCAGCGCATCGCGCACCTTGTTGGTCTGCAGGGGGCCGATGAGATGAAGCACGATGTCGGAATATTGCGCCTTGAGCGCGGGCCATTTGCCTCGCGCTTCCTGCACGCGGTTCTCGCCGAAATCGCGATGCCCCGCAGCGATAACGGGCGCGATGCGTTCGACGCCATGCGTCTTCGTCACCGCGATAAGCGTTGTGTGCGACGCAGGCGCAATCGCCGCTTTGCGCGCGGCTGCGATGCGCGCAAGCACGTCATGCAATCCGGTTGCGGGATCGGAGGACATGGATGAGCGGTAGCCTATCGCGCGCGCAACTGGCAAGACAGGCGCAAAAGCTTGCAGCAAGTCCGCTGCCCGCGCTCATTCTTTTGACCGATGACGAACGCCTGCACGATCCTTTGGCGTCGGTCGCCGCGTTGCCGCGCGGAAGCGCCGTCATCGTACGGGCGCGTGACAGGCGCAAACGCCATGTGCTCGCAGCTTCGCTTCACGACATCGCGCGCAAGAGAAAATTGTTTCTACTCATCGCCGACGATCCCGAACTTGCGAGCGAAATGAATGCGGACGGGATTCATCTGCCGGAGGGGCGTGTTCGGGAAGCTACGCATTGGCGCGCGACACATCCCGATTGGCTTATCACGGCTGCCGCGCATTCCGCCCATGTTGTGCTGCTTGCGAAAGCAAGCGGTGCGGATGCTGTATTGCTTTCGCCCGTCTTTGCAACACAAAGTCATCCGCATCGCGCGCCGTTCACGCCGGTGAAATTGCGTCTTATCGCGCGCGAGATTGCTATTCCGATCTATGCGCTTGGCGGCATCGATGCGCGCAATGTTGCACGCCTGGAAGGTGCAGCCCTCGCAGGCATCGCCGCAATCGGTGCGCTTCAGACATGAAATTTGAGATGCAGGAATTCCGCATCCATGCTGAGGCGATCGCTGCCATTATAAAATGCGCCGGAATCGCGGCGATAATCGAGGCGTTGCCAGCCGCCACTCAATTGTAGATTGGCGTTGATCCTGTAGCCGATTGTCGTTTCATAGCCGCTGACGCCAAGCTCCGGCGCGCCGAACGATCCGTCCGCCGTGCCTGTCGAATATTCGAATCCGCCGAGCCACGATCCATCGGAGACTTCGGTGCTTACATGCGTGGCTTTCGTGCTGCCCGCGGCAAGTGGCTCGTCGATATCGAACGCATAGGCATTGGTCTGGCGGTATGCGCCGCCGAGCGAAAGCTTCACATCATCGTCAATCGGATAATCGACGCTCGCGCCAAGCGCCCAATCGGTGAGGCCCTGATGGCCCGGCATGCGGTCTCCGTCATGCGCCATCGAAAGTGCTGCGGAGGTTTTGAATGTCGCTTCGCCAAGCGTGTCGCTGTAGCTGATCGCGGTTTCCCAAATGCGCTTTTGTCGGTCCGGCACATCGGGCCCATCATTGACGAAGGGCAGTACATCCTTGCCTTGCGACGGCGTGTAGGACACGCCGATCTGGATGCCGAACAAGCGCGGCGTGAAATAGGAAAGCTTGGCGTAGTTGGACGATGAATCGACCTCGCTTTTGAGCGGGAACAAATCGATGACCGCGCGGCCCGTTATCGGATCGCGGAAGAAGTTCATATCCGCATCGTCGATGGAGGTGTCAGGATCGACCTTCGGCCCAGCCACGGCCATCGTGTATCCCGCGCCGTCCGCCTGGCCGATCTCGATGCGGCCCAATCCCGTCTGAATCGTAGCGAAGGTTTTCTCAAACACATCGCCGCCATAGCGCAGGCCCGAAAG
>DATHQA010000020.1:0-7598 GCA_035483375.1 Rhizomicrobium sp.
CGTCGATCGCACTTCCGTCAACCTGAACTTCGACGCCACCGTCAAGGGCGCAGAGGCGGAAGCGACATGGGAGCCTGTGCCCGGATTGCGGTTCAATCTTTCCGGCGGTTATGAAAATGCCACGCTCGACAATGGTTCGCAGGCTATCGATCTGATGGATCGCACGGCCGGAAACAAGAATTGGATGGTGGTCAAACCTTACATCACCGAAACCTCCAATTGCATCCTTCCCACCGCGACCGTCAATGAAATGATCGCGCAGGATGGCGTGGGTTTTATGATTTTCGGCTGCTACACGGCTTACAATCAGGGAGAGGATCCGGCGACCTTCAGCCCCTACGTGCCCAATCCGCTCCCCGGTTATGCGGGGTTCGACCCAACAACTGCGCCCAATGGCGGGCAGGGCATCGCGAAGAATTTGAGCGGCAATCAATTGCCCAACACGCCGCCCTTCACGCTGTCGGCCGGCGCGCAATACACGATCCCTGCGAGCAGCGATTGGGCGGCGACAGGCCGTGTCGATGGATATTGGCAGGGCAATTCCTTCGCACGCGTGTTCAACGACAGGCCCTATGACCAGATTCATGGCTACACCAATGTGAACCTGTCGCTGACTTTCACCAATCAGGATGGCTGGCAGGCGATGGCCTATATGAAGAATGTCTTCAACACGACGGCGATCACCGGCGCATTCCTCAACTCGGACGACAGCGCGCTTACGACGAATGTGTTTGTCACCGATCCGCGCCTGTTCGGGTTGCGCATCACGAAGAATTGGTAAGTGCGTAGCGGCCTATTGCAGGGCGGCGGAGCGATCCGCCGCCCTTTTCTTTGTACATTGCCGATTTCCGGAAGGCGCGGCCGACCCCGCGCAATATTATTGCTGCCATGTCGCCATAGTATCGTCTCGCCGCGCAAAAATTTATCCTTTCGACGCTTGGCTTATCCGGTGCGCCCGATTGTTTAACCGGGTGCGGACGTGAACACTTCGGTTCCGGAAAGCTGAAACTGGCGGGGAATGGCCAAATCACCGGACATCAATTGTGACCCTGGCGATCGTGCCGGTCTCGGCGTGACCATGCGCGATGTGAATGCCTGGTTTGTGGGCGAAGTGTTGCCGCTCGAAGCGGGGTTGATGCGGTTTCTCAGCCGCCGCTGGCATAACAGCAGGGACGTGGAAGATCTGTGCCACGATATCTATGTGCGCGTATACGAAGCGGCGAAGAAAGAGATTCCCAATCCCGCGAAGCCGTTCGTCTTTGCGATCGCGCGCAATCTTCTCATCAATCGCGCACGGCGCGAGCATATCGTCGCCATCGAATCCATGGCCGATGTCGAAGTGCTGAATGTCTCCGGCGATGAAATAAGCCCCGAACGCAGTGTCTCTGCGCGCGAGGAATTGGCGAGGCTTCAGGCGGCGCTCGACCAATTGCCCAAGCGCTGCCGCGAGGCCGTCATTCTGCGCAAGATCGAAGGATTGTCGCGGCGCGAGATCGCGGCGCGCATGGGCATCACCGAACAGACCGTCAACCGGCATCTGACGGACGGCATGTATGCGTTGGCTGAGACCCTTTACGGCTCACCCGATTCGAAAGCTGCGCCATGAGCGAAGATATGGAATATCCCACGGACATCGATGCGCGCGCCGCCAAGGCAAAGGCCGCGGAATGGCGCGACCGCGAAGATCGCGAGGATTGGAGCGAAGAGGATCAGGCCGCCCTCGATGCATGGCTCGCGGAATCGCCTGCGAACATGGTTGCATATTTGCGCGTGGACGCGGCTTGGAACAGGGCAGACAGGCTCAGCGCGTTGCGCACACCTTCGCGCAACGCGCTCGCCGTGTTGGGCGGCAGGCTTGCTTCATTTATGCGTGCAGCACTGGGGCTTGTCGTTCTCGGCGGAGTGGGTTTTGCCGCATGGCACTATTTTGTGCCGCCGGGCGGACAGGTTTTCGCGACCGCGCTGGGCAGCCACAGGATCATCAAACTCGCCGATGGTTCACGCATCGAATTGAACACGGATACGGTTGCGCGCGTCGATGTAACCGCTACGCGCAGGCTTGTATCGCTCGAAAAGGGCGAGGCCTATTTCGAGATCGTTCACGATCCGATGCATCCGCTTGTCGTGCTTGCTGGGAAACAGCGCATCACCGACCTCGGCACGAAATTCTCCGTTCGCGCGAACGCCGATCAGATCAGGATCGCTCTCGTCGAAGGCCGCGCCCAATTCGACACGACGGACGGCCATGTCGAACCGCCCGTGTTGCTCACACCCGGCGACGTTCTCGTCAAAAGCGCAAGTGCGATCGTGGTCACGAGGGAAACCGCCCGCAACCTCGCCGATGAATTGTCCTGGCGGCATGGGATGCTCGTGTTCCTGCACACGCCGCTCGCCGATGTGGCACGCGAACTCAATCGCTACAACAACGAGAAGATCGTCATCGCGGATGCAAGCGTCGGGCGCCTTACGATCAATGGCTCGTTTCCGGCGACCAATGTCCTGTCGCTGACCGATACCGCGCGCGATGTGTTCGGATTGCGCGTGGAGAAACGCGGGGATGAGGTTGTGATTTCGCGCTGACGGTTCGTCGCGCCTTGGGATATAGAAGAGGGGACTATGAGAACATTCATACGTGTTGGTTTTCTGGCAAGCGTTTGCGTCGCCGCCTTGGTGTCGGCGGCATCGGCGCGGAATTTCAATATCCCGAGCGGCGATCTGGAAACGGCTTTGAATATCTATACCGCGCAGACGGGCGTCGCGCTGACCGTTTCGGACAACGCCGTCAAAGGTGTGCGGACGAAAGGCGCAAGCGGCGAATTCTCTTCTGACGAAGCGCTTTTGCACATTCTCGCGGGCACGGGATTCATCACGCATAGGCATGCGGACGGGACGATCACGGTCGTGCGCGACAGCCAGTCGTCGAGCGATGCGATGTTGGAGAAGGTGGCTGCGGCGCCCGTGGCATCCGCGCCGGGTACTCCGCTTGAAACCGTGACGGTCACGTCGTCGAAAATCGGCGGCGACGTGCAGAACATTCCGATCTCGATCACAGCAATGAGCCAGGAACAACTCACGCAAACGCAAACCGCTGGTGGTCCCGATCTCGTGAAGCAGGTACCGAATCTCACCTTTACGAAAACCAATTTCACAGGCTATTCGATTCAGATCCGCGGCATCGGCACGCAAGCGATTTCCGTGACGACCGATCCGGCGGTTGCCGTCGCGCTTAACGATATTCCTTTCATCCGCAATCATTTTTTCGAGCAGGAATTCTACGACGTTTCACAAGTTGAAGTGCTGCGCGGGCCCCAAGGCACGCTTTACGGCCGCAATGCGACGGCAGGCGTCGTCAACATGGTATCCGCGAAACCGAGCGATCAATACGAAGCGCTCGCCTCCGTTGATGTCGGCAATTACAACAATCGTAGACTCGAAGGCATGCTCAACGTGCCGATCATCGGCGATAAACTCGATGTGCGCGTCGCGGGCGAATGGACGAAGCGCGACGGTTACACCTATGACGACACGCTTCAGCAATCCATCGACGGCCGCGATCTGTGGTCCGGTCGCGCATCGGTTGAAGTGCGGCCTTTCGAAAACCTCGAAGCCACGGCCGTGTGGGAGCATTTCAGCGAAGATGACGATCGCCTGAGAAGCGCGAAAACGCTTTGTACCAGAGACACCGGCCCATCCGTCATCAACGGGCCCGACGGACCGGTAACGAATATCGACATCGGCGGCAAGGCGTGGCTGGAGCAGGGATGTGTTGCCGGTTCGCTCTATTCGAAATCGGCCTATGGCATACCGAATGCCGCCACAATTCCCTTCGTCGGAGCGGCGGAGTTTTATTTCGGATTGATGCCGCCGGGCTTCAATCCTTACGGCACCGACACGCAGTCCCAAAACTTGCGCGTCATCGGATCGTCGCTTGAGCCGAATTACCGGGCAAAGAACGATACGGCGGAGTTCAATGCGAATTACACCATCACGCCTTCGCTGACGCTCACATCGCAAACGGGATATAGCAAGGATTTCCTCTATTCGACCGAGGATTATAACCGCTTCGATACGGTGCACGGCGCGTTCACGCCGCCGCCCGCTTTGACGGCCGGTTCCGGCAGCTATTCCGTCGGCACGGATGACCTGTTTTGCGATCCTCAGCTCGGCTGTTCGAACAGGTTTCTTGCCGAGGACGTTTCGCAGGAACACGCCGAACAATTCTATCAGGAATTGCGGCTGTCATCGAATTTCTCGGGCCCGATCAATTTCAGCGCGGGCGGTTCCTATATGCATTACACCACGATCGAGGATTACTATGTGTTCTCGAATGTCATCACCTTGCTCCAGGAAAATCTGAACGGCGCCTACCAGTTTCTTTCCGGCAATCCACCGCCGCATGTCGCGTTCGATTCGTCGATCGTCAATGGTTGCGGTCCCACGCCCGCCGATCCGAACAACATCGTCGCCATCGGAACGGGTTGCGGTTATGTCGATCCCAATCCGCTCGCCAGCATCGACGGTCAGGGCCACAATTATTTCCGCAGCGAAAATCCTTATCGCCTGCATTCATGGGCGGGTTTCGGCGAGGCGTATTATCAAGTGCTGCCGGATGTGAAGCTGACGGGCGGCTTGCGCTGGACCGACGACAGCAAGAGCTTCACGGAAATCCCGAGCTGGACGCTCATATACGGCATCGGTTATCCCGTCACCGGCATCGTCGATCAGGAGTGGAAAGAGCTGACCGGCCGGTTTGTTGCGAATTGGACGCCCAAGCTCGATTTCACCGATCAATCGCTGTTTTATGCCTCTTATGCGCGCGGTTACAAAGGCGGCGGCGCCAATCCGCCGGGCGTGGTCCGCACCTTTGTCGTGTCGGAAAGCAGCCTCACGCATCCGCTCACGTTCAAGCCGGAATTCGTCGATGCGTTCGAATTGGGCACGAAGAACACGCTGCTTGACGGCGCGATGACGTTCAACGGCGATGTGTTCTATTACAATTATCAGAATTATCAGATTTCACAGATTGTCGATCGCACGTCCGTCAATCTGAACTTCAACGCCACGGTGCGCGGCGCGGAAATGGAATCGACATGGGAACCTGTGCCGGGTCTGCGCTTCAATTTTGCGGGCGGTTACGAGAATGCGACGCTCAACAAGGGCTCACAGGCGATCGACCTTATGGATCGCACGGCGGGTCATTCGGATTGGATGGTGGTGAAACCGTTCGTCACCGAAACGTCGAACTGCATTCTTCCTACCGCCGTCGTCAATCAGATGCTTTCGGCCTGGCGTGCGGAACAGGGCGGCAACAACTCCACATCGGCTGGTGGGGATCCCAACGATCCGAACAATTATTATCAGTTCGTCTTCCACAACGACGCGGCACCGTTCGTGTTCGCATGTCATGCCGCGTATAGTCTCGGCATGGATCCCGGCGAGTTTTTCGTGGGTGTCGATACGGGCTTCGATCCGGCGACGGCGCCCAATCACGGCGAAGGCTTCAGCAAAGATCTTACTGGCAACAAGCTTCCCAACTCTCCGCCGTTCACGCTCTCGCTCGGTGCGCAATACACAATGCCTGTGAGTGCGGATTGGGCGGCGACGGGGCGTGTTGATGGCTATTGGCAGGGCAATTCGTTTGCCCGCATCTTCAACGACAAGCCCTACGATCAGCTTCACGGATATACGAACGTCAATCTGACGCTCATCTTCACGAACCAGGATGGCTGGCAAGCGATGGCTTATATGAAGAATGTCTTCGACACGACGGCCATCACGGGCGCGTTCCTCAACTCGGATGATACGGCGCTGACGACGAATGTCTTTACGACCGATCCGCGTCTGTTCGGTTTGCGCCTAACCAAGAATTGGTAAGTGGAGCATATTGCGAAGGCCGGGCGGCATTGCTGCCCGGCTTTTCCGCGTGTGTTCGCCGAAATATAATTTCCGAATATCTCGGATCGGCTGAGGGTTAGTTGCTCGAAAGGCCTCACACCATAAGTCCAAAAAAATAATAGGGGGGAAGGCAGCGCGCTTCGTCTTGCCTATATAGTCGGACTCGATCTGGGGAAGGACGCCGGCGAGAATGGCCGAATGGTCGGAGAGTACCGAACCGGACGCGATAGGCGTTGACACCGGTACGTCGGCGGAAGTGAACGCATGGTTCGTGCGCGAAGTGCTGCCGCTCGAAGGAGCGCTTCTCCAATTCTTGCGCCGCCACCGCCGCAATGAAAGCGATCTTGCCGATCTGCGCCAGGAGATCTATGCGCGTGTCTATGAAGCCGCACAGAAGCAGATCCCGCGTCTCGCAAAACCGTTTGTCTTCAGGACCGCGCATAATCTTCTCGTCGATCACATCAGGCACGAGCAGATCATTCCCATCGACGCGGTTGCAAATCTCGACACGCTCGACATCGTGATGGATCAGCCGCTGGCCGACCGCGTCGTCATCGCGCGCGAGGAGTTGCATCGTCTGCAAACCGCGCTCAATCAATTGCCGCGACGCTGCAAGCAAGCCGTCATGCTGCGCAAAATCGAAGGTCTTTCGCTGAACGAAATCGCCTTGCGCATGGGCGTGACCGAAAGCACGGTGGAACAACATCTGACGAAGAGCCTGCGCACGCTCGCCGGTGTTCTGTACGGCAAACCCGCGCGCCCATGGAGAAAGAAGTGAGCGAGGCGCAGGCGATCGCCAAACCGCATGCGGAAGACGTGGAAGCGCGCGCCGCTGCCTGGGTTATTGCGCGGCGCGACCGGCGCGGATGGAGCGACGAAAAACAGAGCGAGCTTGAGTTGTGGCTCGCGCAATCGCCGACCCATATGGTCGCCTATTTGAGATTGGATGCGGCGTGGCATCGCGCCGATTGGCTCGGCGTTTTGCGCAGGCCCGCGCGCGACGAAACCGCGCCGCGTTCGCGCAATCTATCGGCGCTCTTCAGGGTGAGTGCGGCGGTTGTCGCCGTCGCGGCATTGAGCATCGGCGCTTATCTCGCGCTTTCGATGCCGCAGGAGCAGACTTATGCGACGCCGCTTGGCGCGCATGAAACCATCACGCTGGCCGATGGATCGCAAGTCGAGTTGAACACGAACACGGTTCTGCGCACGAAATTCAGTGCACATTCGCGCGTGGCATGGCTCGATCGGGGCGAAGCGTATTTCCAGATCTCCCATGATTCCGGCCGCTCGTTCATGGTGATGGCGGGCGAGCGGCGCGTGACCGTGCTCGGCACGAAATTCCTTGTCCGCCGCGAACCGAGCCATTTCGAGCTTGCCGTGATGGAAGGCCGCGTCCGCTTCGATGCGGCGAACGGCAAGCACACGCGCAGCGCGCTCATGAAGGCAGGCGATGTCGCCATCGATACGCCTGCGGGCGTTTACATGCCCAAACTGTCGGCGCGCTCGCTCAACAATGAATTGGGCTGGCGGCATGGCGTTCTCGTCTTCGACAACACGACGCTTGCCGACGCGGTGTCGGAATTCAATCGCTACAACTCCAGCAAGCTTGTTGTCGCTGACGATGCCACCGCGCAGCTTACGATAGGCGGCACGTTCCAGACCGATAATATCGTGGCGTTTGTGCGCGTGGTGCAGGAAGCCTT
>DATHQA010000021.1:0-4813 GCA_035483375.1 Rhizomicrobium sp.
CGATCGGTAAGCCAATGCACAACGGTTATGCCTTGCGTCTCCGTCGCGCCGTACATCGTTGTGATGGGAATGCGCTGGCCGGTGGACGCAATCGCGAGCGTCTGGAAGCGTTCGTAGATGTCCTGGCTCAGCGTCGCGCCGCCATAGGCGACATAGCGCATCTTGGAAAAGAATTTGTCGCGAAGAGCCGCATCGCGCTCCATCGCATCGGCAAGCCAGCCGAAGGCGATAGGTGCTGAGCCGAACACGAAGGGCGTCACCTCGCGCAAGTTTCGGATCGTCTCGTCGAACAGTCCTGGCAGCGGCTTTCCCGCATCGAGATAGATCGTGCCGCCATTGTTGAGTGCGTTGTTAAACGTGATATTGCCCGCGGAAATATGGTTCCACGGCATCCAGTCCAGCGATTGCGGAATTTCGCTCGTGTCGGCGGGTTCGTCGCGCAAACCTTCCTGCCCCGCGATCACAGCGCACATCATGCCATGCGTCTGGACCACGCCTTTGGGCATGCCCGTCGAGCCCGATGTAAACAGATATTTCGCGACCGTTTCGTGATCGATCGCATCCATCGAAGCGCGCACATCATTGCTCGGTTGCGTCTTGATGAGATCGTCATAGGCAATCGTTTCGCGATCCGAAATCGGCATCGCGGTGACGATGTCCACGCCATCGCCTGCAATCGCGGCTAGCGCGCGCGAATAAAACGGCCCTTGTTCTGCGAAGATCATTTTCGGTTTCGCGGTCGCCGCCACGTGTTTGAGTTTTCCGTGATCGGCAGACATGAGAGAATACGCAACCGATACGGGCGCGACAGGCACACGCGCCTTCATCGCACCGAGCATCATCACGGCATGGCGAATGGAATTGCCGGACAGAATCATGAGCGGCGCATTCTGCCCGAGGCCGCGATCGAGCAACGCCTGCGCCACGGCATTCGCCGCCGCATTCGCCTCGCCGTAGGTGATGAAGCGCCACTCGCCCGTCGTGCCATCCGGCATCGGCGTGCGCTCGCCGATGAAGCGCCGGTCGGGATAAGCAGCGGCTTTTTCTTCGAACAAATGTGCGATGGAACGCGGCATCGTGCCCATCGCATGACGCGAGGACAGGTAGACGGTGCCGTCTGCTTTCCGCACCGTCTCGATGGAAGCGGGCTTCATCGGCAGCGACTTAAACGGCGGCAGATCGGTTTTAACCTGTATATTCATGGCGTTAGCTCCCAGCCGCGAAGATGTACACTCCGCGCGCGTTATTCTGTATAAACTCCGTCTCGCAACCGGGGTTTAGCCCATGCAAGGCAGTAGCGTTCTCCTCATCATCGGCGGCGGCATCGCGGCCTACAAGTCCCTTGAGTTGATCCGTCGGTTGCGCGAGCGCGGCATCGCCACGCGCACAATCCTGACCGATGCGGGAGCGCAATTTGTGACGCCGCTGTCCGTATCCGCGCTGTCTGGCGAAAAGGTGTTCCAGAACCTGTTCAACCTCACCGACGAAGCGGAGATGGGACATATCCAGCTTTCGCGCGCGGCGGATCTGGTTGTTGTCGCGCCTGCGACGGCGGATCTCATGGCGAAGCTTGCGAATGGTCATGCGAACGATCTCGCATCGACCGCGCTACTCGCCACCGACAAACGCGTGCTCATGGCGCCCGCGATGAATGTGCGCATGTGGAACCACGCGGCGACACAGCGCAATGCGAAACGTCTCAAGGATGATGGCGTGATTTTTGTTGGTCCTGATGACGGCGAAATGGCGTGCGGCGAATTCGGCCCGGGCCGCATGGCGGAGCCGGACGCGATCGCCGATGCGATCGAAGCAGCGCTTGCACACTCGGGCGCGCTGTCCGGCATGCGCGCGCTTGTGACGGCGGGACCAACACATGAGCCACTCGATCCCGTGCGCTTCATCGCCAATCGTTCGTCGGGCAAACAGGGATATGCGATTGCCGATGCGCTGGCGCGCGCTGGTGCGGAAACCATTCTCGTTTCAGGGCCGGTAGAGATCGCGCCGCCGCCGCGCGTGAAATTGCTGCGCGTGGAAACCGCGCGTGAAATGCTGGCCGCATGCGAATCCGTTTTGCCTGTCGATGTTGCGGTCTGTGCGGCAGCGGTCGGCGATTGGCGGCCGGAGATCGCGGCGAACAACAAGATCAAGAAGACGGAAGATGGTGCGGCACCCGCATTGAAGCTCACCGCCAATCCCGACATTCTATATACGCTTTCGCATTCGCCGAAGCGGCCTTCACTTGTCATCGGTTTTGCAGCGGAGACAGAAAACGTTGTGGCGCATGCACAAGACAAACGTGCGCGCAAAGGTTGCGACTGGATCGTCGCCAACGATGTGAGCCCGGGCACAGGCATCATGGGCGGCGACAGCAATCGCGTGCATCTCATCACCGCGAACGCGACGGAAGATTGGCCGCTGCTCGACAAACATGAAGTGGGCCGCAGGCTTGCCGCACGCATTGCAGAAAAACTGACGGGGAAAGCGGCGTGAAAATTTCCATTATGCGATTGCCGCACGGCCACGATCTGCCACTGCCCGCGTATGCAACGGAAGGATCGGCGGGCCTCGATCTGCTCGCGGCCATCGAACACGAAATCGAAATCGCGCCCGGTGCGCGCGCAGCCATCGCCAGCGGCATCGCGATTGCGCTGCCCGATGGTTATGAAGCGCAAGTCCGGCCGCGCTCCGGCCTCGCGCTGCATCACGGCATCACGCTGCTCAACGCCCCCGGCACGATCGACAGCGATTATCGCGGCGAGATCAAAGCGATCCTCATCAATCTCGGCGATGTGTCGTTCCGTATCACGCGCGGCATGAAGATCGCGCAGATGGTGATCGCGCGGCATGAACGCGCCGAATTCCACGAAGTCGCCGAACTGCCCGCGAGTATCCGCGGCGAAGGCGGCTTCGGCTCCACGGGTTTCACCCCCAATCTCAAACGCGCCTAGACCATGCTCAAACTCTCCCGCAAAACACTCCTCGCGCTCGAAGCCGTCATCGACATCGCGTTCAACGCGCGGCCCGAACCCGTGCAGGCGAAGGAAATCACCGCGCGCCAGGGCGTGCCGCAGCGTTATCTCGAACAGGTGATGCAACAGCTTGTGCGCGCGGGCGTGTTGAAAGGCGTGCGCGGGCCGCGCGGCGGCTATCGCCTTGCGAAGGAGCGCCGCCGCATTTCTATCGGCGATGTCGTGCGCGTGGCGGAATCCGTCGAGGATGCGGAGAATGAGGAAGTGGCGCCGCGCTCCGATCTCGGTGCGCGCATTGTGGGGCCGCTCATCGAATCGTTGCAGGAAGAAGTTATGAAACGGCTCGATGGGATTTCCATCGAAGATTTGTGTCAGCGTGCGCGCAGCGCGGGCGTGGATTGCAGCGGGCGCGTGAGTGCGGATTTCACCATCTAGGAGGTTAATATGGATCACAAACCGGGACGCGGACGCATTTATAATTCGATCACCGAAACCATCGGCGATACGCCGCTCGTGCGCATGGCGCGTATGCCCCAGGAAGCGGGCGTGAAAGCGGACATTCTGCTCAAGCTTGAATTCTTCAATCCGATTTCGAGTGTGAAGGACCGCATCGGCGTGGCGATGATCGAGACGCTGGAAAAACAGGGCATCATCGCGCCCGGCCGCAACACGATTGTCGAACCGACCAGCGGCAACACGGGCATCGCGCTTGCGTTCGTCGCGGCGGCCAAGGGTTACAAGCTTATTCTCGTCATGCCGGAATCCATGTCGCTGGAACGGCGCAAAATGCTGCTCATCATGGGCGCGGAGCTTGTGCTCACCGAAGCGGCGAAGGGCATGAAAGGCGCGATTGCGAAGGCGCAGGAGATTGTCGCAGCAACGCCCGGCGCGATCATGCCGCAGCAATTCGAAAATCCCGCCAATCCGGAAATCCATCGCCGCACGACGGCAGAGGAAATCTGGAACGACACGGACGGCAAGGTGGATGTCGTCATATCGGGCGTCGGCACGGGCGGCACGATCACGGGCGTGGGCCAGGTGCTGAAGGCGCGCAAGCCCAGCGTGAAGATGATCGCGCTGGAGCCGGAGGATTCGCCGGTCCTGTCGGGCGGACAACCCGGCCCGCACAAGATTCAGGGCATCGGCGGCGGTTTTGTGCCCGCGATCCTCGACCGTAAGGTGATCGACGAAGTCATCACGATCTCCAACGAGACCGCGTTCGAAACCGCACGCAAGACGGCGCGCATGGAAGGCATTCCCGTCGGCATTTCGTCGGGCGCCGCGATTGCGGCGGCGCTGGAAGTCGGCGCGCGTCCCCAAATGGCGGGCAAGACGATCGTGGCGATCATCCCCTCGTTCGCCGAACGCTATCTCTCGACGGCGCTGTTTGAGGGATTGTAAGGCGGTCCCCTCCACCGCTACGCGGTCCCCCTCCCCCGCACGGGGGGAGGAAAGTCATTTGAGCTTAGCTACTTTCCTCCCCCGTTTACGGGGGAGGTGTCCGGCGAAGCCGGACGGAGGGGGCGAACCAGCGAGCCGATCATTTCGACAATCGTATCGAGGTCTTTGTAGATATCGCCGTTCCAGATTCGAACAACGCGCCAGCCTTGCTCTTTGAGAAAAGCATCGCGCTTGCGGTCATAAGCGAGTTCTTCATCGGAGCAATGCGTCGCGCCATCGACCTCGACAATCAGTCTCGAAGGCACACATGCGAAATCGGCAATGTACGGACCAACCGGATGCTGGCGGCGGAATTTCAACCCATAGACGGAATTGCGCCGAAGCTTCGACCAAAGCATGACTTCGGCTTCGGTCATCTTGCGGCGCAAATCTTTTGCGGAGGT
>DATHQA010000022.1:0-8355 GCA_035483375.1 Rhizomicrobium sp.
TACCGGATAGCCGATCTTCGCGGCCTCTTTCGCAAGATGCTCCGGAGACTGATCATCTCCGAGATAGCCCGGTACCACCGGCACACCGGCCTTATTCATAAGCATTTTCGCACGATCTTTCAGGCCCATCGCGCGAATGGCCGATGGCGGCGGGCCAACGAATACGATGTTAGACGCGGCGCAAGCTTCCGCGAACTCGGCGTTCTCAGAAAGAAAGCCATATCCAGGATGAATGGCTTCCGCGCCCGTCAGCTTCGCGGCTGCGATGACGGCTTCCATATTCAAATAGGATTCTCTCGCGGGCGCAGGTCCGATGTGCACGGCCTCATCCGCCATCGCGACATGCATCGCGTTCGCGTCGGCATCCGAGTAAACCGCAATCGTGCGAACGCCCATCGCCTTCGCCGTGCGCATGACGCGACACGCGATTTCTCCGCGATTGGCGATGAGCAGCGATTTGAACATGCTACATCCTGAACACGCCGAATTTCGTTTCGGGAATCGGCGCGTTCAGCGTGGCCGACAGTGCGAGCGCGAGCACGCGGCGCGTGTCGGCGGGTACGATAATGCCGTCATCCCACAGCCGCGCGGTCGCGTAATAAGGATTGCCTTCGTCTTCATATTGCTGGCGGATTGGCGCCTTGAATGCCTCAGCCTCTTCGGGCGTCCATTTTTCGGCATCGCGATGCACCGTGGCGAGTACGCTCGCCGCCTGTTCGCCGCCCATAACCGAAATGCGCGCATTCGGCCAGGTGAACAGGAAACGCGGGCCATATGCGCGACCGCACATACCGTAATTGCCTGCACCATAGGAGCCACCGATGATAAGCGTGATCTTCGGCACATTCGCACAGGCGACGGCGGTCACCATCTTGGCGCCGTCCTTCGCGATTCCGCCTTGCTCGTATTTCTTGCCGACCATGAAGCCTGCAATGTTTTGCAAGAACAGCAGCGGAATGCGTCGTTGGCAGCACAGCTCGATGAAATGCGCGGCTTTCAGCGCGCTTTCGCTGAACAGAATGCCGTTATTGGCGATGATACCAACAGGCATGCCCTCGATATGCGCGAAGCCTGTGACGATGGTTGTGCCGTAGAGCTTCTTGAACTCATCAAATTCGGACGCATCGACAAGCCGCGCAATGACTTCGCGCACGTCATATTGGATGGAAAGCGAAGGTGGCACGATACCATCGAGTTCGGCAGGATCGTGAGCAGGCGGGCGCGGCGCGAGAAGCGGAATGTCCGGCTGTTTGCTATGATTGAGCCCCGCCACAATGCGGCGCGCGATGGCGAGCGCATGCGTGTCGTCATTCGCATAGTGATCGGCGACGCCCGATATGCGGGCATGCACATTCGCACCGCCGAGGTCTTCCGCCGTCACGATTTCGCCGGTCGCGGCCTTCACAAGCGGCGGCCCGCCGAGGAAAATCGTGCCCTGCCCTTTCACGATGATCGTTTCGTCGCTCATCGCGGGCACGTAAGCGCCGCCAGCCGTACACGAACCCATCACGCTCGCGATTTGCGGAATACCAGTGGCGCTCATATTTGCCTGATTGAAGAAGATACGGCCGAAATGCTCGCGGTCTGGGAAAATCTCCGCCTGGTTCGGCAGGTTCGCACCGCCGCTATCGACGAGATAGATGCAAGGCAGCCGGTTCTCGCGCGCGATTTCCTGCGCACGCAGATGCTTCTTCACCGTCAACGGATAATAGGTGCCGCCCTTGATCGTGGCGTCGTTGCACACGATCACGCATTCGCGGCCTGACACGCGGCCGATACCGGTGATGATGCCCGCCGCGTGGATATCGCCATCATACATGCCGTTGGCGGCGAGCGGCGAAAGCTCGAGGAAGGGTGAGCCGGGATCGACCAGCCGCTCCACACGTTCGCGCGGCAACAGCTTGCCGCGATCGGTGTGGCGCTTGCGGGAGCGCTCATCGCCACCCAGTGCAGCGGTCGCCATCTTCTCCTTCAGCTCGGAGACGAGCTTTTCCATCGTCGCGGCATTAGCCTTGAACATCGCTGAGCTGGTGGAGATCGAGGATTTAAGGGCGGGCATGCGTTCCAACCAAAAATGGCGCGGGAATCCGTTGCGCCCTTATATCAGAGTATCTTCGTGTTAAACTGCCCTCCGGGCTGTCCTGGAGGGTATCGGTTACGGCAAAGGAGCCACTTTCATGCGCGTATTCGTCACCGGAGCTACCGGCTTCGTCGGCTCGGTCACTGTGCCTGAACTTATCGCGGCCGGCCATAAAGTTGTGGGCCTTGCCCGCTCGGAGGCAAACGAAAAGGCGCTCGCCGCAATGGGCGCGGACGTACATCGCGGCTCGCTGGAGGATGTCGAAAGCCTGAAACAGGGAGCTGCTGCATCGGATGGCGTGATCCATCTGGGTTTCAATCACGATTTCTCGAAATGGGCGGAGAACGGCCAGATGGACAAGCGCGCCATCGAAGCAATGGGCGAAGCGCTCGCGGGCAGCGACCGTCCGCTCATCGTCACCTCCGGCACCGCCCTCGTAGCGCCCGGTCGGGTCGCGACAGAGGATATGCGCAATCCGCACGCCGAGGGTATTCCGCGCGTGTCCGAGCAAACCGCTGATGCCGTGCACGAGAAGCATGACGTGCGAACGATGGCCATCCGGCTCGCACCCACCACACACGGCAAAGGCGACAAAGGCTTCGTTCCGATGATCATCGGTGTGGCGCGCGCGAAGGGCGTGTCGGCCTATGTGGGCGACGGCAAAAACCGCTGGACTGCAGTGCACCGCCGCGACGCGGCGACGCTGTACCGGCTGGCGCTGGAGAAAGGGACGGGCGGCGCGATCTATCACGGCGTGGCGGAAGAAAGCGTGGCGTTCAGGGATATTGCGACTGTTATCGGCAAACGGCTGAACATTCCCGTTGTGTCCAAGACGCAGGAAGAAGCGATGGAACATTTTGGCTTCTTCGGCATGTTCGCAAGCATCGACATCCCGGCTTCAAGCACGAAAACGAAAGCTGAGCTCGGCTGGACGCCGACGCACACTTCGTTGCTTACCGATATGGAAGAGAATTATTTCTAAAGCCGGCGGCTAGAGAAGTTCCACCGCCACAGCGGTTGCTTCACCGCCGCCGATGCACAGTGACGCGACGCCACGCTTGAGACCACGCTTATTGAGCGCATTGAGCAGCGTCACGATGATGCGTGCGCCGGATGCACCAATGGGATGGCCCAGCGCGCACGCACCGCCATTCACATTGACCTTCGCATGATCGAGGTCGAGGTCGCGCATCGCGATCATCGCGACATTGGCGAAAGCTTCGTTGATCTCGAACAGATCGACGTCATCTTTCGACCAGCCCGCGAGTTTCAGCACCTTCCCAATTGCGCCAACGGGAGCTGTTGTGAACCAGCGCGGTTCGGCGGCATGACTTGCTTGCGCCACGATGCGTGCAATAGGTTTCAATCCGCGTTTCTCCGCAACCTCTTCGCGCGCGAGCACGAGCACTGCGGCTCCGTCGGAGATGGAGGATGAATTGGCCGCTGTTACAGTTCCGTCTTTTGCGAAAGCTGGTTTGAGCGTGGGAATTTTTGCAGGATCGGCCTTGCGCGGCTGTTCGTCTGTCGCGATTTCCGTTTCACCGCCTTTGGCGGATACCTTCACGGCGGCGATTTCGCGTGCGAAAGAACCATCGTTTTGCGCGCGCTTGGCACGGAACAAAGATTCCGTCGCATAGGCATCCTGCGCCTCGCGCGTGAATTGATAATGCCGCGCGGCATCCTCGGCATAGGTGCCCATGAGACGGTGCTCATAGGCGTCCTCCAGCCCGTCGAGAAACATGTGGTCTTTGATCTCGCCGTGACCGAGACGATAGCCGCCGCGTGCTTTCGGCAAGAGATATGGCGAATTCGTCATGCTCTCCATGCCGCCTGCGACGATGATGTCGGCGCGGCCAAGCGCAAGCTGATCGTTCGCAACCATCACGGCCTTCATGCCGGAACCGCAGACTTTGGAGATCGTCGTGCAGGGTACGCTGTCGGGAATGCCTGCGAAGATCGAAGCTTGCCGCGCAGGCGCCTGGCCCAAACCAGCAGGCAACACATTGCCCATGAGCGTTTCGCCGACATCGCCGGGCGCGACACCAGCACGCTCAACAGCTGCTTTGATCGCAACTGCGCCCAATTGCGGCGCGGTGAAACTCGAAAGCTCACCCTGAAACCCGCCCATCGGCGTACGCGCGCCGGAAAGGATCATCACATCGTTCGCGGTCATGTGCGATTCCTCCTAAGCGGTTTCCTCGAACAATTCCCGACCGATAAGCCAGCGGCGGATTTCGCTCGTGCCCGCGCCGATCTCGTAAAGCTTGGCGTCACGCAGCAGACGGCCCGTCGGATATTCGTTGATATAGCCATTACCGCCTAATGTCTGGATCGCCTGCAGCGCCATCCATACGCTTTTCTCGGCGGCATAAAGGATCGCGCCTGCGGCGTCCTTGCGCGTGGTTTGGCCGCGATCACAGGCACGTGCGACGGCGTAGACATAAGCGCGCGTTGCGGACAGCGTCACATACATGTCGGCGAGCTTGCCCTGCATGAGCTGGAACGAGCCAATGGGCTCACCGAATTGCCTGCGGTCATGCACATAAGGCACCACGACATCCATGCAATTCTGCATGATGCCGAGCGCGCCTGCCGCAAGCACTGCACGCTCGTAATCGAGGCCGCTCATCAGAATGGCCGCGCCCGAACCTTCGCGGCCCAGCACACTTTCCTCCGGCACTTCGCAATCCTCGAACACGAGTTCGCACGTGTCGCTGCCGCGCATGCCGAGCTTGTCGAGCTTCTGTGCCGTGCGGAAACCTTTGAAACCTTTCTCGATAAGGAACGCCGTAATGCCGCGCGGTCCCGCCTGTATGTCAGTCTTCGCATAGACGACAAGCGTCTCCGCGACCGGGCCATTCGTGATCCACATCTTCGTGCCGTTGAGCACGTAGCGGCTGCCGCGTTTCTCCGCCCGCAACCGCATCGACACAACATCGGAGCCGGAACCGCTTTCGCTCATGGCGAGCGCGCCGACATGCTCGCCGGAGATGAGCTTGGGCAGATAGCGGCGCTTCTGTTCCTCGCTGCCGTTGCGGCGGATCTGGTTCACGCACAGATTGGAATGCGCGCCATAAGACAGGCCCACGCTCGCGGACCCGCGGCTCACCTCCTCCATCGCGAGGCAATGTTCGAGATAGCCGAGCCCTGCGCCGCCAAATTCCTCCTCAACCGTGATACCGAGCAGGCCGAGCTTGCCCAGTTCCGGCCACAGATCGCGGGGGAATGTGTTCGTACGATCAATCTCGTCCGCGCGCGGCGCAATGGCGTCGGACGTGAAGCTGCGCACGGTGTCGCGCAGCATGTCCGCCGTATCGCCGAGGTCGAAATCGAGGGAGGGATAGGAATTGGGGATCATTGAGGAGCTTTCAACTGTTTGGCTTGCCAATCCGAAACTCGCCTAAACAAGTCCGCCTTCGCGCACGGCGCTTCGGCGCGACAGCCTTCTCCGCTTCGCGAGTGAAGGCTGGTGCGGTCGAGAAGACTCGAACTTCCACGCCTCGCGGCGCTACCACCTCAAGGTAGTGCGTCTACCAATTCCGCCACGACCGCATCGTTGGGGTGCCGGGGTTTAGCAAAGCCCATCCCGCTTGGGAAGGGCAGGAATTCGGCCCGGCGGGTGATCGTTCTATAGTGGCGCCAGGCTTTGGGGGCAGCATCATGAAGGCAGATATCCAGTCGTTCTTCGATCCGGCAAGCAATACGATCACCTATCTGGTCGGCGATCCGGCCACGAGGCGCGCGGTCATCATCGACCCCGTGCTCGATTACAACGACAAGCGGGCGCGTACCTCGACCGAATCGGCGGACAGGCTGCTTGCGGCGACCTCGGGTCTCACGATCGAATGGGTGCTGGAGACGCATGCGCATGCGGAGCATCTTTCGGCTTCCGCCTATCTGCAGGAGCGCACGGGCGCCAAGATCGCTATCGGCAAGGAGATCGTGCAGACGCAGAAATTCTTCGGCGCGATGTTCAACATCACCGATCTCTCATTCGACGGCGCGCCGTTCGACCGCTTGCTCAGCGATGGCGAACGTGTTCCGCTCGGCGAACTCGAAATCGAAGTGCTGCACACGCCCGGTCATACGGCGGGATGTGTGAGCTACAAGATCGGCGACGACATCTTCATCGGCGATACGATGTTCATGCCGGATTACGGCACGGCGCGCACGGATTTTCCCGGCGGCGATGCGCGCGCGCTTTATCATTCGGTGAGGCGTCTGCTTTCCTATCCACCGGAGACATCGCTCTGGCTGTGTCACGATTATCTGCCGCAAACCCGCAAGGAATTCGCATGGAAGACAAGTGTCGCCGATCAGCGTGCGCACAACGTGCTCATCCGCGACGGCATCAGCGAGGAGGAATTCGTCACGACGCGCAAAGCGCGCGACAAGCCGCTTGCACCGCCTGCACTCATCCTGCCGTCTATCCAGGTGAATATCCGTGCGGGACGTATGCCGCCGCCGGAAGACAATGGTCGCTCCTACCTCAAGCTGCCCGTCAACAGGATTTGATTTCGAACCAGATCGAACGTCTGGCTCACAGCATTACAAGTGAAAGGACACGCCTTCCAGCGAGGTCATGCATTGTGCGTTGCTGAATGTCCCGTTCTCGGCTTGAACCGTCACATTACCACCGGTGCCTATAACGAGCCGTCCCTTGGTCGCGTTGCACAATACAACCGGCACATAAACGACCGCTTTGGGACGAAAGCTGAAAGGCAACAGGAACGGCGAGGCATTGCTATTGGTACTGACTGTCGCAATGGCGCCCTGGAACTGCACAACCCCAGCGATAAGCCTCACGCCAGCCCATCTGGTGCTGGATGGTGCATTCGTCCAGCCATTGATCAGCGTGAGCGGCGAATAGCTGTTGGCGTTCACTGGATAAGCTACGCCGTCGAGCGAAGTGAGGCACTGGGCGAAGCTGAAGGAAGTCTCAGCGACAACGGTTACGATTCCCGCAGGCGTTATAACGAGTTCCCCTGTGGTGGCGTTGCACATGTCGACAGGCACATAAACATTTGTCGTTGGGCGACTAACCGGCGGCAGTATGAATGGCAAGGCGTTTTTGCTGTTTGTCGCGATGCCGCCTTCGAGATGCACGACCCCGCTGAAATTGCGCACCCCGGCAGGCTCTGTACCAAATACTCCGCTTACCCAGCCATTCTTGAGATGCAACGGCGTGTAGGAGGTCGCGGAGAGTGCGAACGAAGCGCCGTCAAGCGAGGTGAAGCATTGCGCGTTGCTGAACGACGTTTCAGCTTGGACGCTCACCGTACCATCGGCGGTAATCAACAATTGTCCATGCGTGCCGCTGCACATGTCGACCGGCACGTAGACGTTCGCTGAGGGGATAAATCCGTCCGGCAGCATGAACGCAACCGTATTGACCTTGCTCGTCGAGATCGCGCCCTTCAAATGCACGATCCCGTTGATGAGTACCGCGGCTGGTCTTGCGGTAGCGTCTGGCGCGCTTTTCCAGCCATTGATGAGCGTCAGCCGCACCGAGACAATGCTCGACGCATCGGCGGCACTGAAAAAACCAATCGATAAAAAACTTATCGCAGCAATTAGACCGATAGCATTCCGGACGATGCGAAGCATTCTGGGCCTCCAATTCGGCGAGGAACGCAACTCGATATATGCGGAATATCCAATCCCAACCGAGGCAAGCCCTGTTGCCAATTGCTGTCTCAAGGTCGAATCGTTCGGCACAATGAGAGTGTCGCCGAAAAAAGTTTCGCGGCGGTAAAGTTCCCTGGGGAGATTTTAGCTTTTGGAAGGCGAACGAATTAAATGCCTTCGCCGTCAAGACCGGTGTGGATGCCGCACTCGTCCTTGTCGAGGCCGGACCAGCGCCCGTCACGATAGCCTTCGCCGGCTGCAACCCGGCGCGTGCAGGGCATGCAACCGATTGAGGGATAGCCGTCTTCCGCCAGCGGATGACGCGGCAGATTGTGCTCGACCGTATAGGCTTCGAGATCGACGAGCGACCAATCCGCAAGCGGATTGAAACGGAAGCGGCCTTCGAAATATTCGACGATTTGCATTTCGGAGCGCGCATTGGTCTGGAAGCGTTTGCGGCCCGTGATCTGCGCGTTGAAGCCTTCCAATGCATGACGCAGCGGAATCACTTTGCGGAAATTGCAGCACGCATCGGTATCGCGCGACCACAACGTGCCTTCGGGATCGAAACGCGCGCGGTCTGCCGGATGCGGCGCGAGAGAGCGAATGTCCGTCAGGCCCAATTCGTCCTGCAGACGGTCGCGATA
>DATHQA010000023.1:0-2054 GCA_035483375.1 Rhizomicrobium sp.
CTGGCCGCGGGTGCGCGGACCCTGAATGACGTGATCTGGACGCCCGCACCTTAAATTCCACGGAACCGGCAAATCACCATCGCGTTACCTCCCCAGTTAATGTGGGAGAACGACCATGTCTGCGAATAGCCTCGCGCTTGCAGCCTTTTTCGCGCTCGCAACGACCGCCGCCTGGGCCAGGGACGAAAGCGATCCTGTGCCCTACGAAACGGTCATCTCCGCGCCCCAACCCGCGCCGCAAACGGTTGTTGCTTCGGCGGACGAACCGCGCACCTGACCATAAGGAGTTTCCCATGAGCATCCGTACCGCCCTTTTCGCGAGCGCCGCCTTTGCCGCCATCACAATTGGCGCAGGCATGGCATTCGCACAAGATTATCGCGCCGAGCCCACGCCGCAGGAGCAGCAGCAGACGCAGCAGCTCAACCAGCAGGCCGACCAGAATATCGCGCCCAAGGACGCGTCCGACGTTCAGGCCGATGCGACCGATGAGACCCACTATCAGCAGCAACTCGACCAATACCGTGCGCGCGAGCGCAAATATTGGGAAAGCCAGGCGGATTTCGAAAAACAGCGCGACAATTACGCGTTGCAGAGCAGCAATTACGATATCTCGACCGATGCGCTGCTCGCCAATCGCGCCTGGTATGACGAACATCACTATCGCATCTATACGGCCTATCCCGATTATCCGGAATCGCGGCTTCAGGCGCTTTATCTGATTGCGGAGCCTTCGCAGCAGATCACGCAAGCGCCCGTTGTCGATTTCGCAGGGTATGAGGTCGGGCATGTCCGCAACGTCGATATCGGCGTGGATGGCAGGCCGGTGCGCGTGCAGATCGCGCTGACGTCGAACCGCTTCGTCTGGGTGATGCCGGGCGAGTTGCGCTTCGATCCCGAAGGCCACGCGGTCTATTCGGATCTTTCCGCGAAGCGTCTGTGGGATTTGTCTGAAGAAGAGAATTCGTAATTCTTTGATTGTCGCGCAGCCTGACGCGAACCTCTTCACGCTTCGCGGGGCTGCGCTCTAAGCGAGTCCATGCAGAAATGTGCGGAAACTAGCGGCGAAGCATTCGGCGTTTTCCAGAAACGCCGAATGCCCGCCGCGAAACATTTCCACGCGATGGTTGGGAATGCGCGCGACGGCATCCTTGCAGCGCGACCAAGCGAGGATCTGATCGCTTTTCGCCCACGCTACGAAAACGGGACATTTGATTTGCGCGGCAAGCGCGCGTGTGTCCGCTTCCGGCAACGCAAAATTTTCCCACGCCGCGCGTAACAGGGGCGCAATCTCATAACCTGCTGCGATAATACGGTCGCGTTGTGCGCCGCCATAGGGCAGCACCATGCGGCCATAATAGAAGCGAAACGCGCCTGCGTACCATTTCCTGCCGTTCTCGCCTGCGCGGAAAAACGAAACCATGCGCGCAATGACGAATTTCGCAAAGCCGTTGATGGCTGAGAGACCACCAGAATTGCACAGCACAAGCGCACGCACGCGATCCGGCGCATGCGCCGCGATTTGCAATGCCGCGGCGCCGCCGATGGAATTGCCGAGCAGCACAACCCTATCGAGTCCCAGCGCATCGAGTGCGGCCAGCGCGATCTCCGCATAGCGTTTTGCACTCGGCGAATCTTTCATCGGCGGAGAGCGGCCTTGGCCCGGCCAGTCGATGGCGATGATCTCACACATATCACCAACGCGGTTTGCGAGGTCCTCGAAATCGCGCGCGCCATGACCGATGGCGTGCAAACACACGACGGGAACGCCGCGCCCGCGACGCATGACGGCCACGCGCACGCCATCCGCCTCGATCCATGTCACGGGGTCGGGCGCGCCTGTTTCAGCGCGCAAGACCCCAACACTGTTGTCCATCGCATTCATCTTGTGATATTAGTATCACATGAGGAAAACCCGACGCAAGCGCGATCCCGAAGGCACGCGCGAGAAACTCATCGCCGCGGCCCAGGGTGAATTCAACGCGAGCGGTTTTCACGGCACCGACACGAACCGTATCGCGCGGGCCGCGGGTTACGCGCCGCAAACCTTCTATCG
>DATHQA010000024.1:0-2790 GCA_035483375.1 Rhizomicrobium sp.
CGAATGTCCAGCCGCATTCCGGCGCACAAGCCAATCAGGCCGTATTCTTCGCGCTTATGCAGCCCGGCGATACGTTCATGGGCCTCGATCTCGCGGCGGGCGGACATCTCACGCATGGCTCGCCGGTCAATCAGTCCGGCAAATGGTTCAAGCCCGTGTCCTATACCGTGCGTCGCCAGGATCAGCGCATCGATATGGATGAGGTCGAAGCGACGGCGAAAGAGCACAAGCCCAAGCTCATCATCGCGGGCGGCTCGGCCTATTCGCGCATCATCGACTTCAAACGTTTCCGGGAGATTGCCGATTCCATAGGCGCATATTTCATGGTGGACATGGCGCATTTCGCGGGGCTCGTCGCGGGCGGCGTCCATCCCAATCCATTGGAATATGCCCATGTCGTGACGACGACGACGCACAAGACTTTGCGCGGTCCGCGCGGCGGCATGATCCTTTCGCGCGATGTCGATCTCGGCAAGAAGATCAATTCCGCGGTGTTCCCCGGGTTGCAGGGCGGGCCGCTCATGCATGTGATCGCGGCGAAGGCGGTCGCGTTCGGCGAAGCGCTGAAGCCCGAATTCAATCTCTATGCGAAGAATGTCGTGGAAAACGCGAAGGCGCTTGCCGAAGCGCTGCACACGAAGGGACTCGATATCGTCTCGGGCGGCACGGACACGCATCTGATGCTTGTCGATTTGCGGCCCAAGAAAGCCACGGGCCGCGCGACCGAGAAAGCGCTCGACCGCGCTTTCATCACGACGAACAAGAACGCCATTCCGTTCGACACGGAAAAGCCGGCGATTACATCAGGCATTCGCCTCGGAAGTCCCGCGGGCACGACGCGGGGCTTCGGCCCGGCTGAGTTCCGCGAGATTGCGGGCCTTATCGTCGAAGTCGTCGAAGCCGTCGCGCAACATGGCGAGGCGGGCGATACGGCGGTGGAAGAAAGCGTCCGCGCGCGCGTGGCCGAACTGTGCCGCCGCTTTCCGATCTATAGTTAGGAACAAAGATGCGCTGCCCCTTCTGCGGACACGACGACTCGCAAGTCAAAGACAGCCGCCCCAGCGAAGACAATTCCGCGATCAGGCGGCGGCGTCATTGCCCCGCCTGCGGCGGGCGCTTCACGACATTCGAACGCGTGCAATTGCGCGAACTTGTTGTCGTGAAGAAGAACGGACGCCGCGAACCGTTCGAGCGCGACAAGCTTGAGCGTTCTCTGCATCACGCGTTGCGCAAACGTCCCGTCGAAGCCGATCGCACGGATCGCATGGTGACGGGTATCGTGCGCCGCCTCGAAAGCATGGGCGAAAACGAAATCCCCTCGACCGTCATCGGCGAGCTTGTGATGCAGGCGCTCTCAAGCCTCGACAAGGTGGCTTATGTCCGCTTCGCATCTGTTTATAAAAACTTCCGCGAGACGAAGGATTTTGAGAATCTCATTGGAGAGTTGGAAGGCGATAAGGATTAGCTTGACGAAATATAACTCTTAGGTTATATTACATGGTATGGCGTGTCGCCTTTGCGGATGCATTCCATGCGGAATATCTGGCATTGCCACAGGCGGTTCAGGACGAACTGTTGCTTGGAGCACGATTGCTGGAAGCCTATGGCCCAAAACTCGGTCGTCCGCACGTGGATACGTTGAAGGGGTCGGAATTCGCAAACATGAAGGAATTGCGGTTCCGGGCGCATGGTGGAGTGTGGCGCGTGGCTTTCGCATTTGATCTGAAACGCAGCGCAATTCTTCTGGTGGCGGGTGACAAGAGCGGCACCAGCCAGCCGCGCTTTTACAAAAAGCTTATTGCAACCGCAGATGCGCGATACAAAGCGCATCTCAAAATGTTGGGAAGCTGACATGGCCGTACCGCTGAAAGATATTCTCGATGCTTTGCCGCCCAAGCGGCGAGCTGAACTGGATCGCCGTTTCAAGGAACTGGTGGACGAAGTGGAATCGCTGAAAGAGCTTCGGCGCCTTTCTGCAAAGTCGCAGGTCAAAATTGCCAAGGCGCTCAAGATCAGCCAACCGGCGGTCTCGAAGATTGAGAAGCAGACCGATATGTATCTTTCCACATTGCGCAGTTATGTGGAGTCGATTGGCGGTGAACTCAATGTGATCGTGCGCTTACCGAACCGCAAACCCGTTAGGGTGAAGTCGCTGGAAGAAATTGACGCAGCTTGAACTGGCGAATCGTTAGCGCATCGTAACAACGACTTTGCCTTTAGCGCGTCCGCTTTCGACATAGGCGAGGGCTTCGGGAATATTCTCGAGCGGATATGTTTTGTCGATGATGGGCTTCAATTTCCCCTGTTCGATGAGTCCGGCAAGCAGGGCAAGGTCGCTGCCGCTCGGATGCATGAAAAGATATCGGTAGCTTACGCCAGCGCGCAGGGCACGCGCGCGAATGCCATAGCTGATAATCCAGAAAATCGCGGAAAGAACCCGGCCGCCGCCAAGGTCTTTCATTGCGGTTTGTGGTTCCGGAACACCCGCCACGGAAACGATTTTCGTTCCCGGCTTCATGATTTCGAACATCTGCTCCAGCGTTTTACCGCCGATGAGATCGAAGCCCGCGTCGAACCTGCCCACTGTTTTCGATATGTCATTAATCGTATAATCGATCACCTCATCGCAGCCGAGCGAGCGCACCAGCGCTTCGCCGCGCTTCGAAGCCGTTGTCGTCACGTGCGCGCCGAGCCATTTGGCGATCTGAATTGCGAAGGTGCCGACGCCTCCCGCGCCGCCCGAAATGAACAGCTTTTGTCCGGATCCGACATGAAGTTCATCCCTTAATG
>DATHQA010000025.1:0-4361 GCA_035483375.1 Rhizomicrobium sp.
GGGACGCGCTTAATGCCGCCGCTAGCAAAAGCGATCGCGTTGAGGATTTGTTTACCTTCGCACGGCGGGGGCGCGTCACTTAACACGTCATTAAGACGTCGCTTCTAGCATCCGCCGGCTTGCACATGCGTGCACGCGATAATATACGACACATCGCTATAACGGAGGCGCGCCTTGAGAAGGTCCATATTGCCGGCGACGCGTCAGTCCGAAATCCCGCCCGCCGTGATTCTCGAATATGGATTGACGGGCGCGCTCGTCATTGTGGTGCTCGTGGCGGCCGTACAGATATTTTTGCACGTGTTCTGAGGGACGGCATTGCGTGTTCGCGCGTTGCCTTTTTCTGCCGTAATTGCGCGATATGCTAAACGAAATACAAATCTAAACGAGGAATAGGGGCGTTTTTCGGGCTTTTTGTTCCGTACTGAAACAAATTTCGCAAATCGCGCCGTTCCTGCTTAAGCCGTCATTAAATGATCGCCGTTAAAGTCGTCGTCGTCCAAGCAGCGGACCGGGAGAGACGGCCATGCTGGACTTTGGGTGTCACTCAATGGAGGCTTCAATGCAGAATCTTTTTTCGCGTTTCGTTCGCGACGAGTCCGGCGCGACGGCTATCGAATACGGTCTGATCGCGGCGCTCATCGCTGTTGTGATCATCACGGCTGTGACCACGCTCGGCACGAAGTTGTCGACGACCTTCACGAACGTTAGCACGGCTCTCTAAGAGACGCGCTTTACGCAATTGAACGGCCGCCCGAAAGGCGGCCGTTCGCTTTTCTACACTTAAGTTAGATGGTCATGGCTGAGATACTCACCTTCATTCCGCTTTTGGTCCTGCTCATGCTGGCAGGCGGTTGGGATTTGGCGAGCTTCACGATTCCGAATTTCATCCAGGCTGGATTAATCCTGTCTTTTATCGCATTCGCACTCGTATCGGGGTTTACGCTGCCCGTCGCGGCGGGTCATCTGCTTGCGGGCTTTGTCGGTCTCGCCGCGGGCTTCACGCTTTTCGCGCTCGGCTATATCGGCGGCGGCGATGCGAAATTGTTCGCGTGTGTGTCGTTGTGGCTCGGTTTCCACGATCTGCCGCTTTATGCGCTTGCAGCTGCCGTTCTCGGTGGCGCGCTAACCATAGCGATCATCGGCGTGCGCCGTTTTCCGCTGCCCGCAAATCTCGCGAAAGCACCCTGGATTGCGCGACTGCATGATGCGAAATCCGGCATTCCTTACGGGGTCGCGCTAGCCGCGGGTCTTATTGCAATCCTGCCGCAAACGGAAATTTTCCGGTTGGCCTCCGGTGGTTGAGAGCGAAAGACAGTACCTCGTTAAGCATTCTCTAAGTGATTTTGTGCTCGGATCGGGACAAAGGAGCCGCAATCCATGAACACTCAGCGCCTAATCATCCTCGGCGTTGCCGCAATCGCCGCAGCCGGAGCAGCTTTTCTCGCCCGTGGGCTTTTGGGCGGCGGAACGCAAAAGGTGAACGCCGAACCCGCACCGATCGTGACGACCGAGCAAGTGCTTGTGGCGTCGAACGATATCCAATCCGGCACAAAGCTGACGCCGGATATGGTGAAGTGGCGCGACTGGCCGAAATCCGCCGTCGATGCGAGCTTCGTCACGCATGACGTGAATCCTGACGTTAACAAGCTCGTGGCCGATGCGGTCGCACGCACGCCGCTCGTCGCCGGCGAACCGTTAACCGCCAATAACGTCGTTCATTCCGACAGCGCAGGCTTCATGGCTGCGACGCTGACGCCGGGCATGCGCGCGGTTTCGATTCCCGTCACGACGGAAACGGGCGCCGGCGGCTTCATTCTTCCGAACGATCGCGTCGACGTGATGTCGACGACGCAGATTTCCGAAAGCCCGCGCCGTTTCGGCACGCGCATTCTGCTTGCCAATGTCCGTGTGCTTGCAGTCGATCAGACCTACAAGGAAGACAACACTCAGAAGACCGTGCTTGCCAAGACCGCGACGCTCGAATTGTCGCCCACGCAGACGAAAGTGATCGAGAAGGCGCAAGCCTCCGGCATAATGTCGCTCGCGCTGCGTCCGCTTGCTTCGCAGAACCCGACAACGGTCGTGGCCGCACTGAAAAAAGAAAAAGCCGAATCGAAAGAACTCGATACCGGTACCGACGATGACCAAGGGGTTTCCATCATCCGTTACGGGATCGCGCGCGCGGAAGCGCCGCAGCAGAAGGAGTAGTTCGGCTATGCGGAAGGGGATTCTCGCGGGCGTGCTGATCGCCGCGACCTGCGTTGCAGGGGCGGCGAGTGCAGATACGCATAAACCCGCATCGGCTAAAACCGCGGCGGCGAAAGCGAAAGCGCCTGCGGCACAACCGGCGAAAGCGAAGATCGTTTCGATCGCCACGCATCCCGGCGCGGTGATCAACGAACACATGAACCTTGCGCTCAACAAAGCCGCGATCGTGGAACTCGATGCCGATGCGCGTGACGTGCTCGTGTCCAATCCGACGGTCGTGGATGCCGTCGTGCGCACGCCGCGCCGCATCTTCCTCATGGGCCAGAAGATCGGTGAAACGAATGCCTTCTTCTTCGACGAAGCAGGCCACCAGATCCTTTCGATCGATATTCACGTCCAGCGCGATGTGAGCGAACTGCAGCTCGCGCTGCACAACGACATGCCCGATTCGAACGTACGTGCCGAAGGCCTGAACGACAGCGTCGTGCTGACGGGCACGGTCAACAATTCCCAGGAAGCCGCGCGCGCCGCCGACATGGCGGGCCGCTTCGTGGGCGATCCGCTCAAAGTTGTGAGCATGCTCAAGGTCTCGGCCAATGAGCAGGTTCTCATCAAGGTGCGCATCGCCGAAATCCAGCGCAACATCGCCAAGCAGCTCGGCGTCAATCTCGCCCAGGCGGCCATTGTGGGCGGCGTTCCGCTTGTCGCTGCGACGGACAATCCATTCGGTCTTCTGGGCCGTTCGCTGAGCGATCTATCCGGCGGCCAGGCGGGCCAGGTTTGCACCTCCGGCGCCAGTCCGCTGGCAGGCGGTGAATGCATTATCCATCCGAACAATCTTCAAGGCTCCTTCACGGCGCTTGAGCAGATAGGCCTCGCCCATACGCTGGCCGAACCGAACCTGACGGCTGTGTCCGGCGAAACCGCGAAATTCCTCGCGGGCGGCGAATTCCCCGTGCCGACATCGCGTGACCAGCTCGGCAACGTCGTCGTCGAATTCAAGCAGTTCGGCGTCGGCCTCTCCTTCACGCCTGTCGTGCTTTCGGAAAATCGCATATCGCTGCAGATATCGACCGAAGTATCGGAACTGACGAACGAAGGCGCGTTCCTGCAGGGCTCTTCTACGATCACGGATTCGACGACGAACACGACGACGACGGTGCAGGGTCTTTCGGTTCCCGCTC
This sequence comes from Rhizomicrobium sp., assembly GCA_035483375.1. Lineage (GTDB taxonomy): Bacteria > Pseudomonadota > Alphaproteobacteria > Micropepsales > Micropepsaceae > Rhizomicrobium. Next base: position 3,396 of record DATHQA010000025.1, read on the forward strand.
TTGCGGTGCGCCGTGCGGAAACGACCGTCGAACTGCCGTCGGGCGGCTCCTTCGCGATCGCGGGCCTGTTGCAGCACACGACGAAACAGGATCTCGACCGCTTCCCGGGCCTCGGCCAGATGCCGGTGCTTGGCGCGCTGTTCAGAAGCCGCGACTTCCAGAACAACGAAACCGAGCTTGTCGTGCTTGCGAGCGCCTATCTCGTTAATCCGACGCATGAGACCAAGCTTGCCGCGCCGACCGACGGCTTCGTGCCGGCGGCCGATGCGGACACGATTTTCCTCGGCCGTCTGAACACGGTCTACAAAAACAATCCGGGCACGATGAAAGCGGCATCCGCCGACGGTCAGCCCGGCTACATCGTGCAATAAGGAGCAGGGCGATGACCGGAATGAAAGATTTCTTCCGCTTCGGCGCAATCGCAGCGGTTCTGCTGGCCGGTTCGTGCGCCGCGCCGATCAACAATGCGAACGTCACGGCGGATGGCGAAGCCAATCATCCGATCTCGGTGGCGCCGAGCTATCAGTCGATCAAGGTTTCGTTCTCGGCTGAAAATCCGGGTCTGTTGCCCGACGATTCCGCGAAGCTCGATGCGTTTGTCGGCGAGTATGTCGCGCGCGGCAATGGCGCGATCAGTGTTTCGGTCCCGGCAGGTCCGGGTGCGGCGGCGTCGATCCATTATTTCGGCGAACGTCTCGCCGATATGGGCGTCGCGCGCGCCAATATCCTTGTCGGCACGCATGAAGTGACTGGCAAGGATGGCCGCGTCGAACTCGGCTATGTCGGTTACGTCGCGCATACCGATCCGTGCGGAGACTGGTCGCAGGATGCAAGCGACACGGCGACGAATCTGCCCATGCCCGATTTCGGTTGCTCCGTGCAGCACGACATCGCGGCCATGGTTGCCGATCCGCGCGATCTCGTTGCGGAACGTCCCATCGGCACGGTGGATGCGACGCGGCGTTC
>DATHQA010000026.1:0-3171 GCA_035483375.1 Rhizomicrobium sp.
TGGCGTGTCGGCTATCTCGGCGTCGCGGTTGCGGTTGCCGCGTTCTCTCTACCCGCGCTGTACTTTCTCGTGAAGATGCCCCGTGATTCGCAGCTCACGCCGCGCACCCGAAAGAACAATGCAGACCTGCCGAAGCTTTCGCAGATCGCGCGGACGAGCCGCAGTTTTCGTCAGCTGGGCCTGGCCATCTTCTGCATGTCGGGGGTGATGCTCGCGCTGCTATCGCAACTGGTGCCGATGATGATGGACCGCGGCGCGACGATCCGTGTCGCAACCAGCATGCTATCGATCGCCGGCCTGTCGTCTGCGGTCGGGCGTTTGCTGGCCGGGTATCTGATGGACCGCGTGCACGCGCCGTATGTGGCTGCGGTGTCGTTCTCGATCACCATGATCGGTGTGCTGATTCTGGCGAACGGCGCTACGGGGACTTCGGCGATGGTGGCGGCCGGTTTGATCGGCGTGAGCATCGGTGCCGAAGCCGACATCATCACCTTCATCGTCAGCCGCTATTTCGACCTGAGACTGTTTGGGCGCGTCTGCGGCGGTATCTGGGCGTGTTGGGGATGGGGCGCCGGCATCATGATCTTCCTGACCGGTCTGTGCTACGACCTGCTGCATTCGTACCACGTCGCGCTGTGGGCTTTTGTCGGGCTGACTGCCGTATCGATCGTGTCGATTTGCCGCCTCGGGCCGTACGTTTATCCCGAGCGGCGGGACGTCTACGCGGCGTATGCACCTGTACCTGATGACGATGCGGGGGTTCAGGAGCCCGTGCGCTAGGCAGAACAGAAGAGCAGTACAGATGTTCGCGCGGCACGGTGAATTCTCTCCGTGCCGCGCGTTTTGCTACATACGCGTCAGATCTTGAACGACTCGAACGTCTCGGGTGCGAACAGGTCTTCCGGAGTCAGGAGTTTTCTGGAAAGACCTTGCTCGTACGAATAGCGCAGGAACACTTCCAGATTCGCACGATTCTTCTCCAAGCCGTACGGCCAGAAGTCGTCGCCCATCTCCTTGCGGACTTCCTCGACGTGCGAGTTCAGCCACGGCAGCATCGCCTTTAGGGCAGCAGTCTCGTTGAGGTCTTCGTAGGTTCGGCGTTGCGATTCTACGAGCGCCTTGTAAAGCGATTGTGCGACCCAGCGGTTCGCCTCGTAAATCTCGCGGCGCACGACGACCGTGTGCATGATCGGGAAGAGCCCTGTTTCCTTGAAGTACTCGCGCTCGACATCGACGTAATTTTCGAACAGCCGCGTCACCTTGCCGTCGCCCTTCCGGTACGAAGAGGGCATACGCGCCGTGTAGAGCGCGTCGATTTCGCCGTCGTAGAGCATTTGCGACAGGGTCTTGTCCGGGCCGATCCGTTCCACGCGGATGTTGTCCGGCAGGTCCAGCTTGAGCTTTTCCGAACGGTTCGGTTCTTCTTCGCCACCGGTGAAGTAGGTGACGCTGTCGACCGGCACGCCGTAATGGTCGGACAGAATGCCGCGGATCCAGACCGGCGCCGTCATCTGGTATTCAGGGTTGCCGATGCGCTTTCCAATCAGGTCCTTAGGACTCTTGATGCCAGAGTTCGCGTTGACATAGATGCACGAGTGCCGGAAAAAGCGCGAGGGAAACACCGGGATGGCAATGAACGGCTGCGGATCCTTGAAGCACGACATGGTGTACGACGACAGCGACATTTCCGCCGCATCGAATTCACGGTTGCGCAGCATCCGGAAGAAAGTCTCTTCGACCGGCATGTTCAGATAGTTCAGATCGATGCCGTCGGGTTGGACAGATCCGTCCATCAGCCCGCGAGTGCGGTCGTAGTTCCAGCAGCCGAAGGTGAGTTTAAGCTTTGACACGTGGTCGCTCCTGAGGCCTGCGCAGCGCGCGCGACCGACGGCGCGCGTCGCCGTTGCGCAGTGGGTTCAATAAAACTGATCGAAATGCACGCGATCGAAGGAAATCTTCCGGGCAAGCAACATGCGCTGGATGGCCTCGCCCATTGCCGGCGGTCCTGCGAAATAGATCTCCATGTCGCGAAGGCTGTCGCCGAGCAATGTGTCGGCCAGTTCATGCACGAAGCCGGTGTAGCTGGTAGCAGCGTCAGCATCGCCTGGTTCGGGCGTCGAGACCACCGCATGAAACTGGATTCGTTCGCCGAAGCCGGGCAGAACTTCGAGCATGTCGCGGCCGCAGATGTCCTTGCTGGTGCGGGCGCCATACAGGAAGTGCAGTTTGGTGTCCTGAAGATTGGGGTCGAAAGCAAAACCACGGGCGATCGAAATCATCGGTGCAAGACCTGAACCGCCGGCAATGCACACAATGTCGCGCTGCGCATCACGCCGCAGATAGGCGCGGCCATAGGGGCCGTCGATCTCGATACGCATGCCGGGCTGCAAACCCTCGAAGAGCGCGGCGGTACCTTTTCCGCCCGGCACGCGACGCACCTGGAACTGCAGGGTCAAGGCCGGCGCTTCAGCGACATTGCTCATCGAATACGCGCGCGCGCCGGTCACGCCGGGCAACGACAGCAGCGCGTACTGGCCGGGTTCGAACGGCAGCGGTTCGTCGAGCGAAAAGTGGAATTCGTGAATGTCGTGCGTAATGGGCCGGCTTTGCGTCAAGGTCGCCGCCACGCGGCGCGGCCGATGCACGGGCGCGTAGAGCGCCGAAGGCCTGACCTTGATCGTGCAGGCGGAGCCAGGCACCGACTGGCAGCCCAGAAAACGGCCGCGTTCGCGGTCCTTGTCGCTCCAGGCCGGTGCTTCGGCCCAGCGTTGCTGAAGCTCGCCGTCGACGAGCTGGAACTTGCAGTTGCCGCAGGCACCCACATTGCATTCGTACGGGAAGGCGATGCCCGCGCGCAGCGCGGATCGGAGAATGGTGTCGTCGGGCGGGCAAGAAAATGTGACGTCGCCGCCTTCCAGGGTAATGCAATGAGTCAGTTCAGACATGGATCCACTATTCCCCTTCCGGGCAGGAAACAAGATTTATGGGCGCCGGTATCCCAGTCGGGTCGAGATACCTTCGGCGGCGTTGATCAATAGCGGAGTGAATCCGCGCAATGCTTTTTTGGTCAGACGTTGAGTCGGACCGCCGACGCTGATGGCGGCTACAACCTGTCCGGTCAGATCGCGAACGGGCGCGGCAATGCCACGCATACCGGCTTCCGACTCTTCG
>DATHQA010000027.1:0-2572 GCA_035483375.1 Rhizomicrobium sp.
TCGACGACAGGAAATCGTGATTGAATCCGGTTTGCGATGTGAAGGTCAGCTCTGGCGTTACCGTGTAATCGGCATTGAATTCCACGACATCGTTCTTTGCTTTATAGCTGGGATTCACCGTCGTTTCGATCACACGTAAATTCGACGATTGCGTCGTCTCGGCATATGGATCGAGCGTGGGATCAATCTGGCCCGCAAGCTTTGCAGCCTTCAGGAACGATAGCGCGAAACCTTCCGGCACTTCGTACGCATCTTTGGAATACAGAGAGGTGAGTTCGCAGGACTGGCTCATATAGCTGGCGGGATCGAACGCGCCCCCGAAGCCTGTGTCGGACCCGATAGGTGGAACGGGCGTGCCGTCCACGGATGTGGGGAGCGGCGCGGTTTTGCAAAGCTGTTTGCTGGAGCGCAAACGATCATCGTCCTCGGAGAAATGCTCCCAGACGAGATTGGTCTGCAAAGCAGCAAACGGTTTGAAGCCGATGGACACCCGGCCGGACCAAAGATCGCGGCCATCGGTACGCTCATTGGTTATAGTATTGAACGTATACCCCTGCCGCTTCGTCCATTCACCGGCGATGCGTATGTCAAGCCTGTCATCGACGACGGGAATATTGATCATGCCTTCCGGGCGACGCTCACCGTAATTGCCGATGTCGAGCGAGGCCATAGCCTCGAATTGATCGCCCGGTTTCGCGGAGATCAGATTGACGACGCCTGCGGTCGCGTTGCGGCCGTAAAGCGTGCCCTGAGGGCCGCGCAATACTTCCACCTGACTAACGTCATAGAATTCCTGTTCGAAGAAATGATTGCGGATGAAAGGGATATCGTTGAACGCAACGGCTACGGCGGGATCGGTCGTCACCGAAATCGCTTGCGTGCCGATACCGCGCAATTGAATCGAGTAGCCGGAGAAATTCGTCTTCGTGAAACTCATGTTCGGAACCTGCTTGACCAGGTCCGGTCCGCCCGCGGTTTGCGTGGAGGTCAGTTGTTCCTGCGAAAGTGCGGTGATCGAAATGGGAATGTTCTGCACGTCGCCGCCGATTTTCGACGAGGTGACGGTCACGGTTTCAAGCGATGTGCTGGAAACAGCGGGCGCTGCGGTCGCCGCGGTCGAGATCGTCGCGTCGAACGATTCGTTGTCCGCCGAATTCTGGCGAGCGATGCCGATGGCGCCACCCGGATTGCGGCGCACGACGAAACCCGTGCCGGAAAGAAGCTGCGAAAGTGCCGCCTCATCGGGAAGATTGCCCTTCACGCCGTGCGACTTCACGCCTTTCATCTGATTGGCGGAGACGACGAGATCGACGCCCGTTTGCGCGGTATAGGCGTCAAGCGCCTCTTCGAGCGAGCCGCTCGGGATGTTGAACGTGCGCGCGGATGCCGATGAAAGCATAAGCACAAGAATGCCGCTTGCGAGCGCGGCCAGTGATGGTAATTTCATCATCCCCCCTCCGTCATGTCCGTTGTGTTCCGGGTGCTTCGCTTTGCGCATCACCGCCCCAGCAAGATCTTGTCGTCCAGTTTCTCCACATGCAGGCCGAGAATGTCCGCCGTCACATCGGTGAACATCTGGACATCGTTCGTGCGGAATGTGCCGTTGATCTCCATGCGCGCAACCTTCGCATCCGCGATCACGATTCTGCGGCTCGTATAGCGGTTGAATTCGGATGCCGCTTCGGCAAGCGTCGTGTGATGGAAAATGAGCACGCCTTCGCGCCAGCTCAGTTCCTTGGAAAGCGCATCCTGCGCGCGTTTCGAGACGGTCAGCGATTGCGGCGTGGCGACGGCGATATCGCCGGGTTCCATATTCGTCGCAGGCTTGTTACTTCCTTCGGGCGCGCCGACGAGCACGCGGCCTTCGATAAGCGCGATTTCGAGATGCCCCGTCTTCTCGCGCACGAGGAATTTCGTGCCCAGATCGCTGATACGCCGCCCCTCCGCGAGCACGGAGAAATGCCGCGACGGATCGTGTTTCACGTCGAAATAGACTTCGCCCTTGTCGACGACCACTTCCGGCGCGGTTTTTGAATCCGCGATGCGCACAGCGGAGTCGGTGTTGAGTTCGACCTGCGAACCATCGGACAGCGTAAGCACCTGCCGCCCGCCGACCGGCGTCGAGTACGAAACGTAACGCGTCGCGCGCAGATAATATTGCGCCGCTGCACCAACGAGAGCGGCAATTGCAATCGTGCCAAGTGCCCGCTTGCTCCACGTTAGAAGCGCGCTTGCGAACGAATTCCTGCGTTCGGCTTGCGTGGGCAGACGCAGCGCGACTGCGCGCGCCGTGCGGCTCCAAGCCTGCTCAGCGCGCAGATAGGCGATGCGATTGGCGACGGATTCGCCGAGCCATTTGTCGAGGCCGGATTGATCCTCCGCAGACCAATCCTCGCGCGACTGCCGGTCGATGACCCAGCGCGAGGCCGCCATCTGGATTTCGGCGGCGATGGAGTTAGCGACCGCCCCGGATTCAGCGCTCATGCCGTCCTCCGCCGTCTTCGCCGAAGAAAATATCTGACAATGTGAATAATCCTATGGCGAGATATTCGCGCACCGTCGCGTCGCTGAT
>DATHQA010000028.1:0-5942 GCA_035483375.1 Rhizomicrobium sp.
AAGGTGCATCGGTGATCATCGCTAATGTCGAAGGACCCGCGCCCGCCAGGCCCAACACAATAGCGAGATACGCAAGGAGGTGAGCAGGCAGCCGCCAACGCTGCACCGGTTGCAATGCCATCGCTGCCGCCACGCCGCCCGGTATGACGAGCAGCAGGAGATAATGGTCGTAAAAGATACCGCAGATGAGGATCGTGACGATCAAGGAGCCGAATATCGCGGAATAGACGATGAGATCGCGCTCATATCGGATACGCGAAATGATCGCGACGAATCCCGCGACGCAAAGGACGGCGAAACATCCGAAACTGCCGGGCAGCGAAAAGCTTTCCGACACGGTTTTCGCGAGCATCGTCCACGCGACTGCAAGGATCGGCATCTGCGTCGTGGCATAGGAGATTGGCACCGTCACGGCCGACAGGAAGAACAGCGCGAGATGTCCGGTCAAACCATAAAGCAACAGCACCGCGCCGAGCGGGATAAGGCCGCCGATGACATAAGCAATCACCGCGAAACGATGAAAACGCAATTCCGGCCTGAACGCGCCCGCGAGGTAAAGCAGTCCCGCCACGATCACGACGGGCGCGACATTGGTCTTGAACAAGGTCGCGAGCGAAAGGCAAATGCCCACGACGAATGCAGCCCATAATCGTTCGCCTTGTCCGATCATGAGCCACGACGCCGCCATGATGAACATCGCAACGGGCAGTTCGGTCGAGGTGTGAAGGCCGATGCGGTTCGACGCTGCCGCGATCATTGCGAGCGTCGCCAAGCCCGCCGATTTTTCGTCCGTCAGTCTTTTGCCAATGAGAAAATTGAATGCCGCCGCCACGAATAGGCAGACGCCGCCGAACAATCGCACCACGCCTAAACTTTGCCCCAACACAGCCATCGCGCCCGCGAGGCTCAGGAAAATCCCCGGCGGCTTGTTGTCGAACAGGCGCACATAAGGAAGGTGCCCGCGCAGCACATCCTGCGCCATCACGATGAACGTGCTTTCGTCCCAGTCGATGATTTCGCGCGTGAGCGAGCCGTAGCGCAGCGCGAATGCGAGCGCAGCGAAACCACAAAGCCATAGGGAAAGCCTGACGGCGCGGCCCACGAATTATTTCCGCTCGCGCGCCAATTCCTGCAATTGTTTGCGCATCGCTTCGATCTCGCCTTTGAGTTCGGCGATATCTTCGGATTGTTTGGGTTTGGCTTCCGCGCCATTCGCGCGCGATTCTTCCTCGGTTCGCGCGAGGCCCGCGCCGAAGGGCGAGAACATCTTCATCGCGCGTTCGAACATTGCGAGGTTCTGGCGCGTGAGATTCTCGATGGCCTGTGTGCCGCCGCCAAACGCTTCGGCCACACGGCTTTTCATCGCGTCCTGGTTCTTCGTGAAGCTTTCCATCGTCATGTCGAGATAGCCGGGCACAAAGGCTTGCAGACTATCACCATAGAACCGGATGAGCCGCCTGAGGAACTGGATGGGCAGAAGGTTCTGTCCCTTCGCTTCCTCTTCGAAGATGATCTGCGTGAGGACGGGGCGCGTGATGTCTTCGCCCGAGCGCGCGTCGCGTACTTCGAATTCGGTTCCGTCCTTCACCATCTGGGCGAGATGGTCGAGCGTCACATAGGCCGATGTCTGCGTGTTATAGAGACGCCGGTTCGCGTATTTCTTGATGATGACCGGGCCGTCTGGGGATGCCGCTTCCGTCATGTCCAGCCTGAGATTGTGCTTATTGCGCGCTGCAACACGCTAAATCAGCACCTATATTGAGGGCCTGTCCAGTGCCTTTTGCGCGGCCGCGGTAGATTCTTTCGTGCCCGGTACGGCTTAAGTCATTGATCGAGCGGCGCGATTCCGTCGCAGTTTACCAGCGCTCGCATTCGCGGCATTTTGCGGGCGGCGCAACAAATGAAGTTCAGGTGGAGGAATTCATGGAAGATGTGGTCATTGTCTCGGCAGCGCGAACGCCTGTCGGCAGCTTCAATGGCGTCTTTGCCAATGTGCCCGCGCATGATCTGGGCAAGGCCGTCGTGGCCGATGTGCTCAAGCGCGCCGATGTCGCCGCGAAGGACGTATCCGAGGTGATCTTGGGCCAGATCCTTACCGCGGCGCAGGGCCAGAACCCCGCGCGCCAAGCCTCCATCAATGCCGGCATCCCCGTCGAGACGCCTGCCTGGATCGTGAACCAATTGTGTGGCTCCGGTCTCCGCGCGGTGGCGCTCGGCTATCAGCAGATCACGAATGGTGACGCCGCCATCGTGGTTGCGGGCGGTCAGGAATCCATGAGCCAGGCGCCGCACGCCGCTTATCTGCGCGCCGGCACGAAGATGGGCGATATGAGCTTCATCGATACGATGATCCGCGATGGCCTCTGGGATGCGTTCAACGGCTATCACATGGGTGTCACGGCGGAGAACGTCGCGCGCGAATGGCAGATCACGCGCGAGCAGCAGGACAAGTTTGCCGTCTCCTCGCAGAACAAGGCCGAAGCCGCGCGCAAATCCGGCCGCTTCAAGGACGAGATCACCGCGGTCGTCGTGAAGGAGCGCAAGGGCGAGCGCGTTATCGACACGGATGAATTCATCCGCGACGGCGTGACCTATGAAGGCGTGTGCGGCCTCAAGCCCGCGTTCCAGAAGGACGGCACGGTGACGGCGGCGAATGCTTCCGGCATCAACGATGGCGCGGCCGCGGTCGTACTCATGAGCGCGAAGGAAGCGCATGCGCGCGGCCTCAAGCCGCTTGCACATATCAAGAGTTGGGCGTCCGTCGGCGTCGATCCGAAGGTGATGGGCTCGGGCCCGATCCCTGCTTCGCGCGCCGCGCTCAAGAAAGCAGGCTGGCAGGCCTCCGATCTCGATCTCGTCGAGGCGAATGAGGCGTTTGCGGCTCAGGCCTGTGCCGTCAACAAGGACATGGGCTGGGACACGGCGAATGTGAACGTGAATGGCGGCGCCATTGCGATCGGCCATCCGATCGGTGCGTCCGGCGCGCGCGTACTCGTGACGCTGCTGCACGAAATGCAGAAGCGCGATGCGCATAAGGGCCTAGCCACGCTGTGTATCGGCGGCGGCATGGGCATCGCCATGTGCGTCGAACGATAGACAAAACAGATCACTCAGGGAGCACTGAAGAATGAGCAAAGTCGCGTTGGTGACGGGGGGCACGCGCGGGATCGGCGCAGCCATTTCGATTGCGTTCAAGAATGCCGGCTACAAGGTTGCGGCGAATTACGGCGGCAATGACGATGCCGCGCAGAAGTTCAAGGCAGAACACGGCATTGCCGTATTCAAATGGGATGTCGGTGATTTCGAAGCCTGCGCGGCGGGCGTGAAGGATGTCACGGGCGCGCTCGGCCCCGTCGATGTGCTCGTCAACAATGCGGGCATCACGCGCGATGCGATGCTGCACAAGATGACGCCGGAACATTGGCGCGAAGTTATGCGCGTCGATCTGGATTCGCTGTTCAACATGAGCCGCCATGTTATCGACTCGATGCGTGAGCGCAATTTCGGCCGCATCGTGAACATCTCCTCGATCAACGGCCAGAAAGGCCAGATGGGCCAGACGAATTACTCCGCCGCCAAAGCCGGCATCATCGGCTTCACGAAGGCCTTGGCGCATGAAACCGCGAAGAAGGGCATCACGGTCAACGTCATCGCGCCCGGCTATATCGACACCGAAATGGTGCAGGCTGTGCCGGAGAAAGTGCTCGAAGCTATTATCGCGACGATTCCCGTAGGCCGCCTCGGCAAGGCCGACGAGATCGCGAAGATGGCGCTGTTCCTCGCCGGCGACGACGCCGCTTTCATCACGGGCGCGACCATGACGGTCAACGGCGCGCAGCACATCGCGGGATAATCAGCCGGTGCTCGCGGGCCTTGAGGCGGAGGGACTGACCTGCCTCAGGGGCGGACGCGTCGTGTTCCGCGATGTGGGCTTTAGCGTCCGCGCGGGCGAAGCGCTTTCCCTCGAAGGGGCGAACGGCTCTGGGAAAACATCTCTGCTGCGCATGGTGGCGGGGTTTCTGTCACCTGCCGTTGGCGCAATCCGTTTGCGTGCGAAAGACGCAGAGATTTCCGACGCCGATGAGCGCGGGCGGTATGTCGGCTGGCTCGGCCATCACGATGCCGCCAAGCCGCAACTGACGGCGCGCGAAACGCTTTCGTTCTTCACGCAGCTTTATCGCGGCGGCGATGCTCTCGATGCGGCACTTGAAGAGGCGGGACTTGCGCGTGCCGCCGATCTGCCGTGTCAGTTCCTGTCGGTAGGCCAAAGGAAACGGCTTTCTCTCGCGCGATTGAAATTGTGCGAGCGGCCGCTGTGGTTGCTCGACGAACCGCTTGCCGCGCTCGATGCCGACGGAAAATCATTCGCGGCTTCGCTCATCACTGCGCATTGTGCCTCCGGCGGCATCGCACTCATCGCGACGCATGAAGAGTTGCCGATTGAGACAACACGTTTGTCATTGGGGATTGCTTGATGACGCTGTCCAAAATTTTCCTCCCCCGTTCACGGGGGAGGGGGACCGCGAAGCGGTGGAGGGGGCCCCCTCCGTCTCAGCCGAACTTCGTTCGTCTTCGACACCTCCCCCGTAAACGGGGGAGGAAAGAAGGAGAGCAGCGATGACATCGTTCGTCTCTCTTCTCTCACGCGATATGCGATTGGCGTTCCGCGCGGGCGGGGGCGCGATGCTGGCGCTGGCGTTCTTCGCAAGCGTAGCTGCACTCGTGCCGCTCGGCATCGGGCCGGATTTACGATTGCTCGCGCGCATTGCAGGCGGTGTGCTGTGGATCGCAACCGTGCTTGCCGGATTGCTCTCGCTCGACCGCTTGTTTCAGGCCGATTACGAAGACGGCTCGCTCGATCTCATCGCGCTATCGCCAATGCCGCTGGAGGCTGCGTCGTTCGCGAAGATTGCGGCACACTGGCTGACGACAGGTCTGCCCCTGACGCTGCTCTCGCCCGTGCTTGCGCTCATGTACGGTATGCCCGCGCGCGGGTTTGCGCCGCTCATCGCCTCGCTCCTCATCGGTACGCCTGCGGTGAGCGCCATCGGCGCGGTCGGCGCGAGTCTCACACTTTCTATCCGCCGCGGCGGGCTCATCCTGCCGCTCATCGTGCTGCCGCTGCTCGCACCCGCCGTGATCTTTGGCGCAGGCGCCGTGATCGGCGCGCTCGACAATCTGCCCAATGGCGCATTGCCGCTGCTCGCCGCGTTCTCCTTTGCCGCTCTGCTATTGTCGCCTTTCGCGGCGGCCGCAGCCGTGCGCCTCAATATCGGAAGCTAGGATGTTCGCTTACGCCAATCCGAAACGGTTCCTGGATGTAAGCGGCCCCATCGTGCCGTGGCTCGCGACAGCGTCTGCGGTATCGCTTGGTGTCGGCCTTTACCTCGGCTTCACGGCGCCGCCCGATTACCAGCAGGGCGATACGGTGAGGATCATGTTCATCCATGTGCCTGCCGCGTGGACCGCGATGATGGCTTATGCGCTCATGGCGCTCTCCGCAGCCATCGGTCTCATCAACCGCCATCCGCTCGCCGATGTCGCCGCGAAAACGGCGGCACCTCTCGGCGCGTTGTTTACGGCACTCGCGCTCATTACGGGTTCGCTGTGGGGCAAGCCCATGTGGGGCGCGTGGTGGGTGTGGGATGCGCGGCTGACCTCATTCCTGCTGCTGCTGTTTCTCTATCTCGGCTATATCGCGCTGTGGAATGCGATCGAGGACGAGACGCGTGCGGCGCGCGCGACCGCGATCCTCGCGATCGTCGGCGCGGTGAACCTGCCCATCATCGAATTCTCCGTCGAATGGTGGAGCACGCTGCATCAGGGCGAAAGCATCCTGCGCAAGGGCGGGCCGCTCATTGCAAGCGTATTCTTGTGGCCGCTCGCGGCGATGGCGCTGGGCTATACGCTCCTGTTCTTCACGCTGTGGATCGTCCGTATCA
>DATHQA010000029.1:0-5517 GCA_035483375.1 Rhizomicrobium sp.
CGGTGCCAGTTTCGTGGCGCGCAGTTTCTCCGGCGACAAGCATCAGCTCGTGCCGCTGCTCAAGGCAGCGATCACCCATCAAGGACCCGCGATCCTCGATGTCATCAGCCCATGCGTGCAATTCAATAACCATGCGGGCTCGACCAAATCCTACGATTTCGTACGCGCGCATAATGAGGCCGTGAACCGGCTCGATTTCCTGCCCGCGCGTTCGGAGATCACGGTCGAGCATGAACCCGGCACCGTCGCGCATGTGACACAGCATGACGGCTCGGTCATCAAGCTTGCCAAATTGCACGCCGATTACGATCCACATGATCGCGTGCGCGCGATGGCCTATTTGCAGGAGCGTCACGCTGCGGGCGAGATCGTCACGGGCTTGCTCTATGTGGACGAGAACGCCGACGATCTGCACGCGCATCTGGATACGGTCGCGCGGCCATTGAACCGGCTCGGCGAAAAAGAATTGTGCCCCGGCGGCGCCGCGCTCGATGCGGTCAACGCCTCTTATCGCTAAGGATCATCCATGGTTTCGAATCTGTTCGACATCAAAGGCAAAACCGCGCTTGTCACGGGTGGTTCGCGCGGCATCGGCTTGATGATCGCGCGCGGCTTTGTAGAGGCGGGTGCGAAAGTCTATATCTCCTCGCGCAAAGCCGATGCGTGCGAGCGCGCAGCAGGGGGGCTTTCGCAACACGGCGTCTGCATTCCGCTCGCGCATGATCTCGGCGAAACGAAGGAAGTGCATCGCCTTGCCGATGCGATCAAGGAACGCGAACCGAAACTCGATATCCTCATCAACAATGCGGGCGCGACGTGGGGCGAGCCGATCGAGAGCTATCCTGAGTCCGGCTGGGACAAGGTGATGAACGTCAATGTGAAGGCGGTGTTTCTGCTGACGCAGGCGTTGCTACCCACGTTGCGCGCAGCCGGTACGGCGGAAGATCCCGCACGCGTGGTGAACATCGGCTCCATCGACGGGCTGTTGCAGCCCACGCTTGAAACCTATGCCTATTCGGCCAGCAAGGCGGCGGTGCATCATCTGACGCGCAATCTTGCAAAACATCTTGCGCGCGACCACATCAATGTGAATGCGATTGCGCCGGGCCCGTTCGAGACAAAGATGCTTGCGGCGGTGCTCGCGGCGGCACGGCCCGCCATGGAAGCAGCAATCCCGCGCAAACGCATCGGCATCGAGGACGACATGATCGGCGCCGCGATCTTCTTCTGCAGCCGTGCGTCGTCCTATGTGACGGGCACGGTGCTGCCCGTCGATGGCGGCATAACGGCGGCCGCCTACATGGCGCCTACGCCTTAGATGAGTGCGCTGCCGATCAATGTCGAAACGTTCCGCAATGCGGTGCTTGTGCGCGAGCCGTTTCCCTACGCGATGGTGCCCAATTTCGTAAAACCGGACGCGATTACGGATATCGAAAAGGATTTTCCGGACATCCGCCATCACGGCAGTTTCCCGTTGCCCACGCTGAAATTCGGGCAGGCTTTCCAACGTTTCATGGATGCGATCCGCGGACCGGAATTCACGAAGGCCGTAGAAGAGAAATTCGGCATCGATCTTTCGACGCGCCCCACGATGATCACCGTACGCGGGCAAAGCCGTGCGGCGGACGGGCAAATCCACACCGACAGCGTGACGAAGCTCATTACCGTTCTTATTTACATGAACGGTAGATGGGAAAACCCACATGGCCGTTTGCGACTCCTGCGCTCGCCCGACAATCTGAACGATGTGATTGCCGAAGTGCCGCCGGACGAAGGCACGCTCCTCATCTTTAGGAACCAGCCTAATGCGTGGCATGGCTTCGAAGCGTTCGAAGGCCCACGCCGTGTCATTCAACTCAATTGGGTGACGGATACAGGCGTGGTCTGGCGCGAGCAGACGCGCCACAAGATCAGTGCCTTTTTCAAGCGCCGGTCCAGCTATTAACCAGCGGCGATATAATCCCTCAGACTCGCAGCTTCACGCACCGTTTCCTCGATGCGTGTTTTGACGACATCGCCAATGGAGATGATACCGACGAGTTGTTCCTCTTCCATCACGGGCACGTGACGGAAGCGATGGCGCGTCATCAGTTCCATAAGGTCTTCAATGGAATCGGCTTCGGAACACGTCATCACCGTACGCGTCATATAGGCGCTCACGGGCCGCGCAAGCGCAGTCACACTTTCTTCCGACACCGCGCGTACAAGATCGCGCTCGGACAGAATACCTGCCAGTCCCCTATCATCGCCATGCACGATCACTGCACCGATACGCTTGCGCGCGAGCAGACGCGCGGCCTCCAGCAACGTCGCATCCGCATTGATTGCGACGATCTCGCGGCCTTTTTCCCGAAGGATATGCTTGACTTCCATATCGCAGCCTCCCGTTTTTGCCGGGCGCAAAGCCGCGTGACAGACGCAAAGCAACTGCGCCCTTGGACGATACGATGCTGCGCCCGCTACGCACGCTTGGCAAGGGCCAATCGTCAGTTCCGGTAGAGATCTCGCGCGCTGAACCGGTGCATTTGCCTGGGGATTGGCACCGCGGACGCAATGACGGGTCCGCTCATATGCGACAAACCCAACGCCCAGCACGCGATCGCGAGGCTCCGGCTTGTCACGCCGTAGGCGATGAGTTGATCGCCTGCCAACTGCCCAATGTCGCGGAACAAGCCGATGCGTTCGAACATCTCGTTCTCGCGCATTTGAAGTTCGTCGAGATTAAGCGCAAGTCCATTAAGACCACAGCCTTGGAATGTGAGAAGTTCCGAACGGTTCGGCCGCGCCGCCGCAATAACGCCGCGTCCGAAAGGCCGCAGCATCGCAGCGAGATCAG
This sequence comes from Rhizomicrobium sp., assembly GCA_035483375.1. GTDB lineage: Bacteria > Pseudomonadota > Alphaproteobacteria > Micropepsales > Micropepsaceae > Rhizomicrobium. The sequence goes on from DATHQA010000029.1 coordinate 2,837, forward strand.
AAATGCGCGATTGCGGCACACCTATGGGAAGTGCCGTCAACTCATACACGACATAGCGGCGCTGATCCGATGAAAGCTTCTTAAGCAGTTCGAGAAAGCGCGCACGCGTGCGCGTGTTGGCAAGCGTTTCATAGGTGCACGGGATATGCAGGATGAAGCGTGTCTGGCGTTCGAGCAGATAGTTCAGGACATCGCGCCCATGTTCGGCCGTCGCGATATCGATGGCCGTCACTTCCTCATCGGTGTGCTGCACGCGTTCGATCTTAACATCCCTCGGGCGGCTATGATTGGTTTCGACGATCGTCTGCAAACCGAAAGATGAAATGGCTTCGCGGCGCAAATCCCAGACAGGACGGAACGCGAATTGCAGGTGCAATTCTTTCTCGCCCACCTGAATCGTGCGCGCACGCGGCGGCAGGAACGGCACGACGACGCCTTCACGCGCATCCGCAGATTTTGACGAATTTGCCGAAGCTGCATTTGCCAGCGCCACCGCATCGACAGACTGGGTAACGAGATAGTTTCCCTCCACGCCCACAACAGATCCGATTCTGACCTGCTCGACCGCAAAACGGCCCACAAGCGTCGTGAGGACTTCTTCGAGAATGTGGAAACTGCGCAATTGCGCGGATTGCGCATCTTCCCCCGGCATGGAGATGACGTATTGCACATCGGAGATGGGAGCATAATATTCCGATGAGGTAAGGCGCCTCGCGATATATTTCTGCACGCGCTCATGGATATGCGCCTGCATGCGCGGCCAGCGCGCACCCAATTTATCCTGCACAGGCTCTATGCCGATGACATTCACGCAGCCGCGTTCAAGAAGCCCCGGAACGTCCACGCGCTCAAGCACGGCGGAAAAACCGCGCATATCGATGCGCAGGACGGAATCGCCTTCGGAAGGCGCAATTTCTTCAAGAGCAGAACTCATGACCGCTTATTCCGCACCCCGGCTCAACCACTCACGCGATCCGGCGTGCCTCTTCTAAAGGGTGCAACAAAGCGTCTACCTTGCGCAGCAATTCCGGCGGCCGGAACGGTTTGGCGAGACAATCGTCCGCGCCGAGTTTGCCTGCGAGATCAAGGAACCCGTTCGGCTCCATACGGCCACCGCCGGAGATCGCGAGGATCGGGATGTTCGGGAAACGCTGCTTCACTTCCATGATCGTTTCGATGCCTTCGCGATTGGGCATCACGATATCGGTGATGATCATGGTCGGATGCGCGTGCTCGATAACTTTGAGGCCCATCCTGCCATCGCGCGCCTCGACCACGGCGTGACCCGCGCCGGTCAATATGCGGCAGATAGTTTGGCGCACGGCATCGTCATCGTCGATGACGCAGATAAGGGCTTTCGTGTCTTCAGACGCAACGGACTCAACCATGGCCAATGCTTCCCATGTTTCGACGCCCCGGCAGGGTACGCCGGTAAATATTGGCGCTCATGCCATTTTCCATGCGAAATCCTCACCGGACCATTAAAAGCCGATGCAAATGCCGTCTCACGGGCAAGTTCTCGCAAATATAGGTTCCGCTTTCGTGCAGGATTTGCGAAAGCGACCGGGTTTCTCTGCAAAGTTGTTCTTGGAGTTCCACTTGTGGTGAAGATGTGGGTGCGCGAGCAGCCGCCCGGTAAGGATTTGCTAATTAAAACAGCCGCTCCGGCACGCGCACGATATCGCCGGGCAGGATTTTGGCGGTGCCGTCGGCGGGCTCCTTCGCTTCATCCTTGGAGCCGTTGCGCCGGACATAGACTTCGCTTTCGCTGGCCCGATAGGTGTAGCCGCCCGCAAGCGCGACCGCATTTAGTACGGTCATATTGTTCACATAGGGATATTCGCCGGGCTTGTTGACCTCACCGATGATGTAGAACGGCCGGTAATTCGTGATCTCCACGCTGACGCGCGGATTTTTCAGATAGCCCGCTTTGAGCTTTTCCGTGACTGCGCCTTCGAACGCATGCACGGAAAGTCCGGCGGCTTTCACCTGCCCCACAAGCGGCAGACGCACATAGCCGCTGCCGTCGATGTCGAATTCACCGCCGAGATCGTCTTCACCGTAAACGGTGACGCGCACCTTGTCGCCCGTGCCGAGCTGATAATCGGGCGGAGCAGCGCTTGGTGCGGGTGGGGCGACCATTGTGCCTTGATCGCGCGCGCAGCCCATTGGCGCAAAAGCAAGAAGTATTGCGGCAAAGGCGAACTGCAGAAATTTGAAGGATCGCATCATGCTTCTGCGCGCGTCGGCGCCGATCCCTTGACGCTGGTGCGCACCATTTCGCGGCGGAAACCCTGATAATCGTTCATCGCAAAATGCTGCGTCGAGCGATTGTCCCAGATCGCGAGCGTGCCCTTCGCCCAGCGCAGACGCCATGTGAACCGCTCGCTCACAGCGTGCGGATGAACCTGCTGCAACAAGGTGCGCGAGTCGGCTTCGCTGAGACCCGAAAGACGCGTCGTGTAAACGGGATTGACGTAGAGCGCGGACTTTCCCGTTTCGGCATGCGCGATGACGGCGGGATGCGTTTGCTCGCGGAACGCATCTTTCGATGGTTCGATCGGCGTAGATATCTGATCCTTCACATGATCGAGATATCCACCCGTGCCGTATGCCAGGCCAGCGGAATGAACGGCATCGAGGCCGCGCAACGTTTCACGCACATCATTGGATAGCGTTTC
>DATHQA010000030.1:0-2401 GCA_035483375.1 Rhizomicrobium sp.
TCATAGAGACGACGTCCGGCCTGTGTGCGCGGCGCATGCGGCAGCAGCGCGATGCGTTCGTAATAACGGATTGTCTGCACCGAACTGCCCGCGCGGCGGGCCAGCGTGCCGATGCTCATGCCTTGTCTCATGAAAGCCTCCGAAAGCGCTTGCTCCTATAGCGACTATAGGTGCGAGGGTGGCGCTACGGAAGACGGAGGTACGATATGGACAAGGAAATACCAATTGCCTGTTCGTTGACGGGCGAGGCGTTCGAAGCGCGACTTGATTGGTTGAAGGCGCTGCAGAAACGCGCACTTATCGATCACTGGCGGGAGGGCGCGTCGTTGCATCTCGTCTTCGACAAAACCGCCGGCCGCGACGTCGAGGAGTTGATCGAGAAGGAGAATGCGTGCTGTGGCTTTCTTTCTTTCATGAGTGCGGAGGATGAACGGGGCGTGCACGTCACGATCGCGCCGCCCAACGGCGCGGAAGGTTTCATCGATGAATTGCTAAGCCATTTCGTGCCGACCTAGCGCGGCTCGCGATACATCCACGGGAACAGAAGACCCACCGGCACAGCCCACAGCGAGCCTGCAAGCGCATAATAGAGGGCCGCCACGATCCAATGTGCATGCGGAAGGAGATGCACGCCGAGGCCCATCGCCGCGAGCGCATAGACCGGCAGCCACAGCAATATGAGAAGCGTGCCGACGAGTTTCTTTACGCGCGGTGTCATCAGGATAGCGTGCCAGCCGGTTTCACGTCGCCATTTGCCATGCCTCGGGCGGCGGGCGCAATATCGCTTGTGCCACATGGACGAGGGCGCGCCCGCCCGCTATCACCCCCGCATGGGCGCATCCCGAAAAGCCGTTGGAATCTGGCTCCTTTGCGTGGCCGCGCTAATCATCTGCATGGTGATCCTGGGCGGGCTTACGCGGCTCACCGGCTCCGGCCTTTCGATTACACAATGGCAGCCGGTGACGGGCGTCGTGCCGCCCATGAGTGAAACCGCATGGACCGCGGAGTTCGAACGATATCAGCATATTCCCCCATACCGGCTTGAACATCGCGGCATGAGCCTTGACGATTTCAAGGCGATCTATTGGTGGGAATGGACGCATCGGTTGTTGGGCCGCGCGGTCGGCATCGTGTTCTTCGTGCCGTTCCTGTGGTTCGCATGGCGCGGCGCGATTGGCGTCAAGGATATTCCGCGCATGGCGCTATTGTTCGCGCTCGGCGGATTGCAGGGCTTCATCGGCTGGTGGATGGTGCAAAGCGGATTGGAAACGCGTGTTTCCGTTTCGCAATATCGCTTGGCGATTCATTTAGGCGCAGCCGTGTTTTTGCTCGGCGCGATTTTGTGGACGGCGCTGGAATATTTGCGGCGCGATGAACACTCCCTCACCCCAACCCTCTCACTCGGAAGGGAAGAGGGAGTTTTGGGGTGTGTTTTCGTCGGCCTTGTGTACGTTCAAATGCTGCTCGGCGCGCTGGTCGCCGGATTGCACGCAGGGTTGCTCTACAATACCTGGCCGTCAATGGATGGGCGGTTCGTGCCCGAAGATGCCTTCGTGTTGCAGCCATTGTGGCGCAATTTCTTTGAAAACCCCGGCATGGTGCAATTCGATCACCGTATCGGCGCCTATATCGTGGCGCTTTGCGCTTTCGCGATGTGGTTTGGCGCTCGACGCAATGGTATCGTGAAACGCAGCGCAACAGCTGCGCTTCACATAACGCTGTTGCAGATCGTGCTTGGCATCACGACGCTGCTGATGCAGGCGCCGATTATCTTATCAGCGCTACATCAGCTCACTGCGGCGCTTCTATTCTGCGCCGCGGTCTGGCATGCATTCGAGACTCGCTACGAAGCGAGAGCCTGATCGAGATCCGCGATGATGTCATCCACGGTTTCGATGCCGATGGATAGACGCACCACTTCATCGGTTGCGCCTGACGCCTTCTTCTGCTCGTCGTTCAACTGGCGATGCGTCGTGGAGGCCGGATGGATGACGAGGCTGCGCGTATCGCCGACATTGGCGAGGTGGCTGATAAGCTGGACGCTGTTGACAATCTTCACGCCTGCGTCGTAACCGCCCTTCACGCCGAAGGTAAACACCGCGCCCGCACCCTTCGGACAATAACGTTGATGGAGCTTGTAGCTCGGATTGTCCTCCAGCCCCGCATAATTCACCCATTCGACTTTCGGATGTTTCTTGAGCCATTGCGCGACGGCGAGCGCATTGGCGCAATGCCGCTCCATGCGCAGCGACAGCGTTTCAATGCCCTGCAGCACGAGGAATGCATTCATCGGCGACAGCGCGGGGCCGAGATCGCGCAGGCCAAGCACGCGGCAGGCAATGGCGAATGCCATGTCGCCGAATGTTTCCCAGATTTTGATGCCATGATAGGATTCACACGG